>NZ_JBWQXL010000019.1:0-132448 GCF_056620565.1 Nostoc sp. LEGE 12454 | reverse complement strand
GGGGGCAGGGAGGGGGAATGATTCTTTCCCCCTCTCCCTGCCCACTACGGAGTACACATAAGTCTTTTAAAGTTGCTGTGTAACGTAGGGTGGGTTAATTTTTGCAGAGCGATGCAACAAAGGTGTAGGGCGATGCAACAAAGGTGCAGGGCGATGCAACAAAGGTGCAGGGCGATGCAACAAAGGTGCAGGGCGATGCAACAAAGGTGCAGAGCGATACAACAAAGGTGCAGAGCAATGCAACAAAGGCGTAGGGCAATGCAACAAAGGCGCAGGGCGATGTAACAAAGGTGCAGAGCGATGCAACAAAGGTGTAGATCAATAGACTTGTGTGTACGCTGTAGCTCCAACACGGAGAGGGGCTGGGGGAGAGGTCAAATAGACTTCTAACTCACATTAATGTACAGTCAAGGGAATCCCGTTATCTTTAGATTTCAACTTGAGAATAAATGGCACAGCTTTCAATACCCAATCGGACACGGGTGTATAATTAGCAGCTTCTTCTCCAAAGCTAATAGACAGCATATCTGTATGAATAATCCCTGGATTGAGGGGTATAGCTGCCATACCAGTCGGCAATTCTTGTGCCAAAGAACGAGTTAATCCTTCTATTGCCCACTTGGAAGCGCAGTATGGTGCAACTTGGGCTGAAGTCGAACGTCCCCAGCCAGAACTAAAGTTAACAATAATACCCCGTTTGTTTTTCACCATTGCTGGTACGAAATGGCGAATTATATTCGCTACTCCTTTGATATTGATATCTATTAGATCGGAAAATTCTTCGGATGGTATTTCCCACAAAGGTGCTGGGTAATTAGTAATTGCCGCATTATTAATCACTATATCTGGCGGTTCATATTTATGAAGTATATGTTCTGCCCATTTTTTTACTTGCTGTTCATTTGCCACGTCTACAGATGTGAAATCGTTGGGCGCACTAAACTTCTGGCTTATTTTCTGGATAGCATCTGATGAACGAGCGCAACCAATAACAGTATGTCCCTCTTGAATAAAACCCTCGGTCATCGCATAACCTAGACCTTTGCTTATACCTGTAATTAAAATGAGCTTAGTCATATTTTTCTGCTATTAAACGTATCATTGGCAAACTTTTCGTGGGGAGCTATTTTGACCAAATGCCCTGCATATTGTAAACCAATAATAAATGCACAACCCAGCTTTGCCTCTTCTCTTAACCCTACTGCTAGGATCGTTATGCAAATTGCAGCCGCACGTCAACAAGAAGCAAGTGCGATCGCTACTTCTACCACTTTGCTAAGATGACCTGCTGAAATTAGCAATTTTGGGCTAGGGCGTGTTTTAAAAGTCTTAGATCCCCCCAACCCCCCTTAAAAAGGGGGGCTAAAAATCTCTTCAAGTCCCCCTTTTTAAGGGGGATTTAGGGGGATCTAAAAAATTAGAAGGCTAAACGAGTAGTTTGAAAACACGCCCTAGTCGAGTACTAGTGAAACTCAAAAGCATTTGCATAATTTTTTAACTTTGCAGAGAGAAGTACTTTAAGTTACTTAATGCATCAAACGCTACCCACTTTCATAGTTAGCGCTAGGATAGCTATGTATTTTATTAAAGTATAAATATGGCTCAAACTTTTTACGTAAATCCAGTATCAGGCAGCAATACCAATCCAGGTAATCAACAAGCCCCCTTCAAAACTATTACGCAAGCCCTGAAGGTAGCTACTGTTGATACCAAGATTCAACTGGCAGATGGTAATTACAATGCTGCTAGCGGTGAAGTCTTTCCGTTAACGATTCCATCTGGCGTAACAGTGGTGGGTAATGAAGCCAATAAAGGCAATGGTATTTTAATTGAAGGAAGTGGTAGTTACCTGAGCCGTACTTTTGCTGGTCAGAATGTCACATTTGTACTGCTGGATAAAGCGCAACTCAGAGGAGTGACTGTAACAAATTTGGCTAGCCGTGGTAGTGGTGTTTGGATTGAATCAACTGCTCCTACTGTTGCTAATAGCACCTTCATCAACAATAAGCGGGAAGGAGTATTTGCTACAGGCGATGCTAACCCAGTGATTCTAGGTAATGTGTTCAGCGAGAATGCAGCTAATGGAATTGCGATCGCTAAAAATTCTAAAGGTCAAATTGAAAATAATACCTACTTCAAAACAGGTTTTGGCATTGCCATTAGTGATACTGCATCACCCATCCTTCGAGATAACAGAATTTATGAAAACCGTTCTGGGATTGTCATCTCTGGTAGTGCCCGTCCCGTATTACGTAATAATGTTAGTGAAAATAATACTGATGATGGGATTACAGTAATTGGAACTGCTCTACCAGATATCGGCAGTATCAATAATCCGGGGGGCAATACTCTACGCAATAACGGTAAATTTGATTTGCAAAATGTCAGTTCCAATAAGCTGATTTCTCTAGGAAATAAAATAGATGCATCTAAAGTCGCTGGAAACATAGAGTTTGCAGATAGTTCGGTTCCGACACCGACACCCACGCCAACTCCGACACCAACACCCACGCCAACTCCAACCCCAACCCCAACACCCACGCCAACTCCAATCCCAACACCGACACCAACGCCAACCCCAACACCTACTATTGAATTAACCGATATTGCAAATCATTGGGCAGGTGGGTTTATTCGGGAATTAGTCAAATTGGGGATAGTTAATGGTTTTCCCGATCGCACATTTAAACCCGATGCAACAATGACACGCGCACAATTCGCGGCAATAGTGGTAAAAGCTTTCAACCCACCACCAAGCCGTGCAGCGATCAAATTCAAAGATGTACCAGCAGACTTCTGGGCATCTAAGGTGATTCAGCAGGCATATCAAGGTTTATTTCTCTCTGGTTTTCCTGACAATACCTTTAGTCCCAACAAAAATATCCAGCGCGTACAAGTGATCGTCTCTCTGGTGAATGGACTGGGGTTATCTAGTGATGGTACGGCAACTATCAAAGTTTTCGATGATCAAGCCAAGATTCCTGAATATGCCAAGGATGAGGTAGCAAAAGCTATAGACAAGGAAATTATCGTCAATTACCCAAACTTGAAACAACTCAATCCTACCCGCGATGCTACACGCGCTGAAGTAGCGGCGATAGTGTATCAAGCTTTGGTAGATGCTGGTCGCGTAGCAGCGATCGATTCGTCTTATATAGTAACTGCTTGAGGAAGGCAGGGGGGCAGAGGAGCAAATTATCCCACTGCTGCACTAAGACTTGCGGGGGCTTTTGCTAGCAAGAAACCACGGGTGTTGGTGAAAAGTTAAAAGCGAACGCCGGGAAAATGAGCGTTCGCTTGACTATATCTGCCGAACATAGAGGTTAGTTGCTTGTTATTAGCATACTATAAAACTGTAGATTTAAGAGCATTTGATACAGATTTCGGTGCTAAATGAATTCGATCTAGTTGCTTCGCCCTCTAAATACACCCCAGTGGCAAATCCAGCCCGGAACGATCGCTTCTTCCACATCAGGGAGCGATCGCCACTAAATATTTGCTACTTTTAATGGTGTTTTTACTTGCCCCACTTTCTTGGAAACCCAGATTAAATTAGGCTTTCTTAATTTTGAATTGGTATTATTACCATAGAATTGATGGTTGAAGCCTTTGTGAAGTCTTCAACTATCAAAAGATAGAAGCTTTAGTAGCAGATTTTACCTGTATAAAAACAAAAATCTGTATTCAAAGTAAGCTTGTAGCATACAAAACGCTTGTAAGATTTTTATGACTTCCCGGATTCGCTTTTTAATGTGCCCTCCTGACCACTACGATGTGGACTATGTGATTAATCCTTGGATGGAAGGGAATATTCACAAGTCATCGCGCGATCGCGCCGTGGAACAGTGGCAGGGACTACATCAAATCCTCAAACAACACGCCATTGTCGATTTAGTACCACCTGAAAAAGGCTGGCCTGATTTGGTTTTTACCGCCAATGCTGGCTTGGTTCTGGGCGATAATGTCGTCCTCAGTCGCTTTTTGCACAAGGAACGTCAGGGAGAGGAGCCTTTCTTCAAGCAATGGTTTGAGGCAAATGGTTATACAGTCAATGAACTTCCCAAAGATTTGCCCTTTGAGGGAGCAGGAGACGCACTGCTAGATCGGGAAGGACGCTGGTTATGGGCGGGATACGGTTTCCGCTCGGAATTAGATTCTCACCCTTATCTAGCTAAATGGCTGGATATTGAGGTGCTATCTCTACGATTAATAGACGAACGTTTCTATCACCTAGATACCTGTTTTTGTCCTCTAGCAAATGGCTATTTGCTATACTATCCCGGCGCTTTTGATTCTTACTCCAACCGCTTAATTGAAATGCGAGTCGCATCAGAAAAGCGCATCGCAATTGAAGAAGCTGATGCAGTCAACTTCGCTTGTAATGCGGTGAATGTGGATAGCATCGTCATCATGAACAAGACGAGTGATGCTTTGAAAACTCGCCTTGCGAATGCAGGTTTCCAAGTGCTGGAAACGCCACTTACTGAATTTCTTAAAGCCGGTGGTGCAGCTAAATGCTTAACTTTGCGGGTTACAGAACCGGTTAGAGATGAAATTCATGCCAATGTCTCGGTAGAAAGCCGCGTCATTCGCATGGAAGGACATTTGTTAGATGCTGGCTTAATTAACCGCGCTTTGGATTTGATTATAGATGCCGGGGGAAGTTTCAAAGTCCTGAATTTCAATTTGGGAGAACAACGGCAAAGTACTTCAGCCGCCGAGGTGAGAGTATCAGCACCATCCCATGAGGTGATGGAAGAAATCATCTCCCGATTGATTGATTTGGGTGCTGTAGATTTACCGCATGATGAGCGAGATGCCAAACTGGAGCCAGTAATTCAAGATGGCGTTGCACCTGATGATTTCTACGTTAGTACCATTTATCCCACTGAAGTGCGAATTAACGGTCTGTGGGTGAAGGTAGAAAATCAACGCATGGATGGTGCGATCGCCATTACCCAAACTCCCACAGGTTTAGTTGCTCGGTGTAAAATCCTCCGCGATTTAAAAGTTGGCGAACAGGTAATTGTAGATGTTTTAGGTATCCGCACCATCCGCAAAACTGAATCGCGCGAACTCCGCAGCACCCAAGAATTCAGCTTTATGTCGGCGGGAGTTTCCAGCGAACGGCGCGTGGAATTAGTCGTTGAGCAGGTAGCTTGGGAGTTGCGTAAAATCCGCGATGCTGGTGGTAAAGTAGTTGTCACGGCTGGGCCTGTGGTGATTCACACTGGTGGCGGCGAACACTTGGCGCAACTGATTCGGGAAGGATATGTACAGGCGTTGCTGGGTGGTAATGCGATCGCAGTTCACGACATCGAGCAAAATATCATGGGCACTTCCTTGGGTGTGGATATGAAGCGGGGTGTCGCCGTACATGGAGGACACCGCCATCACCTGAAGGTAATTAATAGTATCCGCCGTTATGGCAGCATTCCGAAAGCTGTGGAAGCGGGAGCAATTAAAAGTGGCGTGATGTATGAGTGCGTCCACAATAATGTACCTTTTGTGCTTGCGGGTTCCATTCGGGATGACGGGCCTTTGCCTGATACCGTAATGGATTTGATTCAAGCACAGGAGCAATATGCCAAACACCTAGAAGGTGCAGAGATGATTTTAATGTTGTCATCGATGCTGCACTCAATTGGCGTGGGGAATATGACTCCGGCAGGGGTGAAAATGGTATGTGTCGATATTAATCCAGCTGTAGTGACTAAGTTAAGCGATCGCGGTTCTGTAGAATCGGTGGGTGTGGTGACAGATGTGGGATTATTCTTGAGTCTGTTGATTCAGCAGTTGGATAAGTTGACAAGTCCTTATGTAAATAAGGTAGGTTAAGAGAACGAACCGCAGAGGCGCAGAGGGCGCAGAGAAAGGGAGATGACAAGAGTAGCTTTCAGTGAATTGCAGGTTAATTGGGTTAGTTTGATTGCTGATTTCTTGTTGGTAGGGATGGTTTTTGGCCCGCCGATTGCTCCCTTTCTGGCTGCGTCTGGGGTGTGGTTGCTTCCTGGAATTGCGGACATCATTTATTTCATGGGTAATCATGTATGTCCGCAACCAGATATGGGGTTAGATTTAGCACCACCGTTTATTATGGCTGTATGTATGCGCTGCTACGGCACTGTCACGGGTTTGCTAATTACTCGTCTGCTGTATGGCGTAACTGGTGGTAAAGGTTTTTACTGGTTAAGTAAGTATGGCTGGAGTGGTGTTGCTTTAGCTAGCGTGCTGATGATGGCTTATCCTTTGGAATTGGCAGCACAGATTTTCGGCTTATGGAGTTTTAATAATTATCTGGTTACGCCTTTTGGGTTGATTACGGGTTTGGCGTGGGGATTGTTTACTATGCCCATATTGCATGGGTGGCATGGTGCCAGCCGATACATTAACAATAAGGCGTCAGCGTAACTTTTGCGATCGCTACCAGTCAAGAACTGCTAATGTTGATACTTTCGCAAATTCCCGATCCGCAGTTACTAGGTTCGCAGCTGCCTGAAGCGTCATCGCTGCGATGATTGCGTCAGGTAGTTTCAGCCGATACTGCTGACGAAGTTGGATAATTTGCTCAATTAACACCGTATTATCAGCTATTAAACTAACAACTTCAACTCGTTGGATAAATTGCTGAAAAAGTTGGCGATCTCCCTGACTCAACCCAGAAAATGCTAGAAATTCAATTTGACTAATAATCGAAATCCCGATTCAATCAGCATTTTGTAACAGTTGCAGCAGTTTTGAATTCCCTTGTAACAGTGCTACGATCGCATTTGTATCCAATAAGTAGCGACTACCACTCATCTCGTAGAACCTTTTGCATTGCTAATGCATCTCCCTCCCAGACCAATTTCCCTGCAAGATCGGAAAAATCATAATCAGATTTTTGTGTTCTGTCTGATGCAACCGGATTCAGAACAACCACAATTTTTACCTGTCCAGGCGCTAGCTGTGTTGGGATATCAAGATGCAAATGTCCCGACGCATCAACAATTGTCGTAGGTTGAAAAACTTCCATTATTATCCCAGCTATTGAACTCTGGTTTCATTTTAATGCGATGTCTACGACGGGCTATGCGATCGCACTATTGGACAAAAAACCTTGGTCAAACTCGAAGCATCAAGCTGTCTTGGTTATGTGTATAAAGATGTAGAGCGATCACACATCTAAAATGTGATAATTTTTCCTAGCTCATGATGCGACTAACTTTTTGCGGCTAGGACGCTTGTATTCTGATTTTTTCTTTAATCCTACCGCTTGAGCTTGATCGCTATCTAACCCATATTGTCCGCGCACAACTTCTTTCATCGCTAATACCGCATTGTGAAATTCCCATTCTGCTAATCGCGCAGCATCAGCAGCCGCACGGTATAAAGCTAGTTTCTCGGTTTCGGCTTGTTGCTGGGTTAACATCGCTTGATAAGCTTGCTGTAAGTTGGTAGCAGAGGCATCAGCACGGGTTGTTTGATAAGTGGCGATCGTTTGCAAGCCGTGCCATGAATTAACATCTTCACTAATTAATTGAGGGCGCAAACGGCGTGTTGTATCTTGGGTAGGCATATCAGCATACTGTTGTAAGGTACATATTTAATGTACCCATTGCAACCATAAAGCTATCAGTAAGGTGAAGTTTTTAGATAAAACAAGCTTAAAGAAAGGGTAAGCTGATTTTTGCTTTTTCTATGCAACAAAGGTGCAAGCCAATACATCAAGGATGCAGGTCAATGCAACAAAATTGCAAGCCAATGCAACAAAGGTGTAAGCTAATGTACCAAAGTTACAAATCTATGCATCTAGCCAATTTCTAGAACGAGCAAACATTTGCCCATCTAACACAACGTAAGTTCGACCAACCTCTCCCTGCCTTGAACTTTCGTTCAAGTCTGTCCCTCTCCGATTCGGCTACGCTACGGTGTACACACAAGTCGGAAATAGTAGTCTGTCAAGGAATAATTGACGAGTCCATTCTTTGTAGAGACGGCGATTTATCGCGTCTCTCTTACGTGCCAGTTTTTTAGACGCGATAAATCGCGTCTCTACATGAGATAAATCGCCAAAATACGATCTTTGTCCTATATAGTGAAGTGGCGATACCTACGGTGGTAACAGAGCGCAGGCGTACCCCTCCGAGGAAGCAAGCTACGCAAAGCGTCTCGTAGAGAAGTGTGGGCTACGCCAACGCCTCTACTCCATAAAGACTGAGCAAAGTTAATTTTTGCAACTTTAATGCAACAAAGGTGCAAGTCGATGTAACAAAATTGCGTGTCGATGCAATAAAGGTGCAAGTCGATGTAACAAAGGTACAAGTCGATACAACTTTGTTGCAAGTTAATACATTAAAGGTGCAAGCCAATACAACAAAGTTGTAAGCTAATGCAATAAAGATGCAAATGAGTGCATCCCAGTTCTTATTATTTTGCAGAATAAAATATAGCTAGAGGACATATATAGTAGAACTTTGGTATTGAGATTATTTTTCTCTTTGGAAATTTTAAAAGTGGGATGCTCCCGGTGCAAATCAAAGCATTTAGGCAATTTGTAGAGTGGGCAAACATTTGCCTACCCAACACACTTAAACACAAGTAAAGTTACTCTGTGTCAGCACCAGTACCGCCAGTCAGGTTAATCGGCTTTGATTTATTGTCCTGAAAATGGAATGTTCCTACAGGAGGGACATATAGCGAACGAGGCGATCGTCGCCTATTGTCCTGAGAGGAATGTTTGAAAAGTCATGATTGATGTATCAAATATTTTTTTACCCCACCCTAACCCTCCCCTTATAAAGGGGAGGGAACTAAATTTTCCGGTTTCCCTCCAATACATCGGGGGGATTAAGGGGGGTAGTAATTCAATTAAAATCACGGCTAACCACTTTTCAAACAACTTCTGAGTTAGTTAAGCACTGTTTTGAAGATACAGAATGAGGAATTGGGCATAAATAAAGTTAACTAGTAGGATTGTCATTTACTCTTTTGAGTGTTTTTTGGTAGGGGTTTAAGACATATTTTTTCTTTGTAAGATATTAATGTTTTTTCGCACTGACTTTCTTGGAAAAAACGTATTTTGAAACTATTGAGACTACATTGTGGGATTATTGCGTGATTGACTGGTGAAAATGAAAAATTAAAGATTAAAAATATTACGTATAAATTCTGAAGACGGAACAATTAACAATAAAATGAATGTATAAAAATCGCTTTAATCTTGCGAATTTATATATGAAAAAAGAAAAATCACTGAAACCGATTCGGATGATAATTGTTGACGATCATGAAATCGTGCGATGCGGTATTAAATTTCTCTTACTGGCATTTGATGATATTAAATTAGTGGGTGAAGCGCGTAATGGAGATGAAGGAGTAAATCTATGCAAAGAATTACAACCAGATGTGGTAGTGATGGATTTGATGATGGCAGGGATGAATGGAGTAGAAGCAACAAGAGCTATCCGTAAAAAATACCCAGAAGTTCAGGTTTTAATTTTGACTAGTTTTGTAGAAACAAAGTTTGTTCAGCAAGCGATGCAAGCCGGTGCTATTGGCTACCTGCTCAAAGGTGTTGCCATTGATGAGTTAGCAGATGCCATACGAGCTGCTACCATCGGTCAATCTACTTTGGCAGGGGAGGTAATTCAGGCGTTATTGCAATCAAGCCAAGCTTCATCTCAACCTGTTTATGAACTGAGCAAACGCCAGGAAGAAGTGTTAGCACTGCTGGCTTTAGGATTGAGTAATCAAGCGATCGCTCAACAAATGAAACTGAGTCCTTCTACCATCAGGCATCATGTCAGCCAGGTACTAAATAAGTTAGGAGTAACAAATCGCACTGAAGCTGCAACTACAGCAGTCCGATTCGGATGTGTTTAGTATTGGTGAATCAACTTAGTTACTTTGAATATTTTATATTGCAAAGTTTTAAGATAATTGATTTTAACAAGAGTAGTAACGATACCTACGGTGGGCTACGCCAACATTACTACTCTTGTTACGCCAGTAAAGTGTTAATTTTTGCAGGTCGATGCATCTAAGTTGTAAGTCAATGCAACTTAGTTGCAGACCGATGCAACTAAGGTGCAGGTCGATGTATCTAAGTTGCAGACCGATGCAACTAAGGTACAAGTCGATACGTCTAAGGTGCAGGTCGATGCAACTAAGGTGCAGCCTGATAGGAAAGGGAAAAATTCAAAGTTTCATTAACTCACAGCTTCTATTAGCTGCAACTACGGCAATGCAAGTCGGATGTGTTTAATAATCCTAAAACTCGTTGGTGCAAAAAGTTGCAGTGCTAGCGATCGCCAGTACTGTATGTAGATACTAGCGATCGTCGCGTTTCTTATCGCTGCGATCTTATACTACCTGTACTTACCTCCACCTTCTGCGCTCCTTCAACAATTTGGTAAAGTTTGTGTTCAAATTTCTGCATACATGACGACCAATCAAATTCGAGTATAGAGGGGCGAGCGTGTCTAGTCATATCTGCTTTCAAATCGGGATTTTCCAGAATCGCAATTACCTTTTGGGCGAAGTCTGTAGGGTTGTTAGGTTGGGCAAGGAAGCCGTTACGACCAGGAAATACCTGTTCTGAGGTTGACGGTGCAACAACAGCAACCAGAGGAGTTCCAGAGGCTAATGCTTCGTTATTTGTCGTGCAGAAGTTCTCGGTGACGGAGGGATTGACAAAAACATCCGCTCTAGCAAACCAACCGAGAAGTTCTGTACCGTGAGACTCACCCCATACAGTAATACCCGATCCAAACTTTTTAGCACGCTCGCGGATCTCTTCATCTAGGGGGCCACTACCAACAATTACCAGATGGACATCAGGAATTTTAGCAGCTATGACTGGAAAAATATCAAGCAGTTGGTTGACATTCTTTTCGGGTGTGATGCGTCCAACAAACAACAGAGTTGGTCGGTTATCGTTAGGAATTGGGTTGTAACAAATATTTCGCGGGTGAAATTTTTCGCAATCGATACCTTGATAAGCGACGTATTCAGCGCGTTGGCATTTCAGTTCTTCGTATTTAGCCAGTTGTTCTTTAGAAGAGAAGTAATTGAAGTCATAAGACTCACTAAACTGCTTGACTAAAACGGGAACGATGGGACGAACTAAATTGAAGAATCGGTCTCCAAAATAATATTTGATATACGCAACGATATCTGTATGGAAGAGTGATATTATTGGCGTGCCTGTTCGTTTTGCGTATTGAGTGCCGATAGGGCGACCATAACCTTGCAAGAAAAATGAGTACAAACCTCTCATTTGTGCGGCTTCTTCAACCACGATAATATCGGGCTTGAATTTCTCCAGCAACTTGGTATCGCTCCAATGCCGATGGTTCAATGGTTGAGGAAGAGACTTATAAAACAGCAGTGGTTCTGTGGGGAATGCGTAAGCAGAGAAATTGGGGAAAGACTGAATTTCCTCTAAACCTACCATAGGGCGATCGCCGACATTTTTGGGGTAGCGATCGTTGATTTGCGGATGGATTAGAAAAACCTCATGTCCCTGCTCTAACAACCAACGAACTCGTTGATGTACTGCAACGGAAACACCAGTTAAGAAAGGAGCGTATAACCCTGTAAACAGTGCAATGCGAAGTTTTTGCTTAGTCATAATAAAAGGGAATATTTCAGAAAATTGCTGGTTTTTAACTTAGGATTTACGCAGCAAATGTTTCATTAACATCCTGATTATTTGGCTCAGAAATTCCCACTGATACAGTTAGACTAAGGATTTACGCATTGTCAAATAGCTGAAATTTTAGATTGTGAAGTGGATGTTTATAGTGCTTCTAGTTTGTGTGCAATAGATTCTGACATCTCTCCTTCTAGAAGAGACGCCTTGAGGCTTACTCTCTTCCAGCAACAAAGGTTTTCCGCTTTCCTATCTTCTTAATCCACGGTATACACACAAGTCTGAAATAGCTGATTAACCAGGGTTTTACCCCACCCTAACCCTCCCTGATGCATTGGGGAGGGAACTAGATTTCCGATCTCCCCCCTTTATAAGGGGGGTAAATTCAGGGTTTGGGCTTCATTACCAAGATGTGCGTACACCGTAGCTTTTAGGAGAGAGTTAGAGAAAGGTAAGGAAAAGGTTAGGAGTTAAGTAGACTCAATTGCAAACCTGTATATAAACCTGGGTTAAAAACTATCAAAACATCCAAACTGCTAAGTCAAAATTCCCCTTAATATATTTGTCTAAACCCTTGTAAAAAATGTAAATACGTTTTGATAATCAACAAGTAAAAACGTATATTTTTACAAGGGTTATAGCTAATATACTTCTACTAAATATAAGATAATATAATTTGAAGACTAGGGAATGTTTAGTGTAATAACTTTCATGCCCTAGTTGATATTTAGCGATTTAATTCAAAGAGAAACCTTGCTATTAATCGGTTGATCCAACCATTGATAAGGGCGATATTCCACCAGGCGGACATTCCAAGGCCCTTGAACCCGATAGCTGACACCGCGCCAGGTAACTGTTGAAGTCCACAGGGATGATAGCATCGCTAACCCATAAACCCACTGTGTCAACGGAATCCCAATCAACATTTTAATGATTGTAGCAGCTGATAATTTGGCGATCGCTTGGTCATTAGAGCGAACCACTCGCTGTATTTCTAATTCCAACACCAGCATTATCAAGAGTAATCCGACAGTGTAAACTCCATAGCAGACTAACAAAAGAGCCGCAGCTTCCCATTTTGCTTCTAACAGCGACTCTAGAACTAACACGCTTAGTAGAGTCGGAAACAAAATGCTAGAAACAGCTTCACTCACAAGAGCCAACCAACGGGGATGATACAGTCGAGAAAAGAGGATAAGGCGCTTGAGATAGTCTACTAAGTTGAATAAATCAGTCTCTTCACGATTGACTATTAGCAGCGAAGGCACAAACTTTACTTGAAAACCATGTTTTTTCAGGATGTCGTGCATCATAAAATCTTCGCCTAAAGCTTGTCCCCACTTATCTAGCAGTTCTGTTTGGCGAAGCACTTCTGTTTTTACAGCCAAAGTTCCACCCCAAGGAATCTGAAAGATAAACATTTGCACTACTGTAGACACATTGCCGACGTACCGCACTAAAGAACCCCAATACCTACCTGTTGGCACGTACCACCGATTGCCGGTTGTTGCGCCGACTTTCGCATCGCCTAGAGGACTGACTAATTCTCGCAGCCAATTCAGATGAACTATAGTATCAGCATCTACTAAAGCAACCACCTTGTAGGAGTCGTCCAACTCTCGGACAGCTTGGATTAAAGAACTGCATTTGAGACTACAATTGTTGCGTACTATTCTCAAAGGGCTAATTTGAACATTAGTCGCTTCTTGCTCAGTGATGGTTTCACTAGCAATTTTCCAAGCGGGATCTTCGTGACTATCAACGATCAACTTTAAATCATACTGTGGATAGTTTTGATTTAGGAGCGATCGCAAACATCTAGGCAAAAACGGATCGGCTCCGCGTAGACAAAGAATTACTGCTGTTTTGGGTAGCTGATCGTCTGGCAATAAGTTTTTTTTAGACGAGCGCAGATACCATATAAAGACAAGCGTAAAACACACCTGAATAACCAGCCAACCCATCAAAGACTTAGACAGAAATATTGCCAAATCTTCCATTAAATTTTTAGTCTCCGTAGGATAAGGGATTGGGCATTGGGCATTGGGCATGGGGCATGGGGATGGGGCATTGGGGATTGGGAAAACACTTTCTTTATCCCCTTGTTCCCCTTGTCTCCGTTGTCTCCCTCATCCCCAGTCCCTCATCCCCAGTCCCCAGTCTCTTTACGAATCCAGCGAATATTTCAGAATGATGTTGACTGTTGTATTTTTGTTGACAACAAAACTGGCATCACGAAACTTTGGTGTACCTGTTTGTATAGACACAGTTGGATTTTTGGAAATTCCAAAACCTTCTTTGGGAATACCGAAAAAGTCTTTATTGAGTTTGCGATCGCCATTTTGATCGTCAACCACAGCGACAGCATAAGTTCCAGGTTTCAAACCGGAGAATTCTTTTTTTACAGAAGTGCCAGTAATCTTAGCGCAGCCACTTTGAGCTTCACTAGTACTACTCATTGGAAATCCTTTTTCATTTGCATAAACTCTGAAGCAAATCTCACCTTTTTTGTGATGTATTCCATTTACCACAACATTAAGTGTTGCAGTTGACTCTGCGTTCACTGTTTTAGCAAAGCTGATGCTCACTAAAGTAGCAAGCAAAACATGAGATAGTTGAGATAGTTTCAGCATAATTTTGTAGTCAGAATAGGTTATTTTGGGATTGATAGAAAGCTGCGTTTGTCACAGACATTGGCGTAGCGATCGCCAGCTTTTATTTGTAAACTGGCTCTTTCAAAGAATGATTTGCTCTTTTTTCACGAATGCTGTTTTCCAACCTTTCCAAAGTACTTGCAGCACACTTAGCAAATCTTTCAGCAAAAGATATTCTGTCCCTTTTAACTGCTGTTGTAGACTTATATGACAACATAGCCGTTCATTAAAAGTCAGGGGACTATGCCATATAGAGAGTATGTACTCCCAGATTATTCTCCAATGTGGGAATAAAATTTGTCCTTTCTTTGCTGAATCAAACCACACTGTATACGCATAAAAATCAGGCAGCATACTCAAGAATGATTTTTGATTTGCATTTGTTAACAACAAATAATTGGGAAAAAACATACTCATTGATTGTTGCGGATGACTTCTGAAGAAAAACAGGTATTCAGGGATTTCATAAAACCTACCGAGAATACCAAGTCTTAACAACAGAATTCCATCTGCATTACCGTAACCACCCATAGGCGGTATTTTTTTCAAAGCACTAGCACGAATTACCCCGTAACATTGATTGCATAAATGCTTGGTCAGCAATTCGTGAAATCGCTCGTGTGGTTTTAGTGCATCTGCCTTGACTTTGATATCGTAATTTTGGATAAAATTCCCCTGTTCATCAATGAAATATGCCTGGGAGTGACACAAGATTATAGTAGGATCTTGGTCAAGTACCTCGACACACTTCTTGATAAAATCTGGAGAATGTAGATCGTCATGGGCTGCCCATTTAAAATACTCACCCGAAGATAGTTTCAAGACGCGATAAAAGTTACCAGCACAACCGATATTCGTGTCATTGCGGTAGTAACAAATACGTTGGTCTTGCTCGGCATAAGCTCTACAAATTTCCTCAGTTTTATCTGTCGATGCATTATCTGAAATAATAAGTTCAAAATCTTCAAAGGTCTGAGCCAAGAGTGAATCTATGGCTTCTTTGATAAATTTTTCACCATTGTATACAGGTAATCCGATGCTCAATCGTGGCTGATTGCTACTCATAGAAAACAAGTATTCGGAAAATCTGGGGATTATTGTATGCTTTAGTAAGGTAGATGCAACATAAAAAGTCAGAATTAAAAACCCATGAGTCACAATTAAGAAAAATTTGATACCAAGCTTGATGATTTCAAGTAAATCAAGTGTCTTTTAGCTTCTTATTTTTGCAATCATTCTTAATTCTGACTCCTGACTCCTGAATTCCCTAAAATATGTGAACTATTTCATCAAGCTTTGAATATCTGTTTTTTGCAGCCATTCATGTGTTTGCTGCATACCTAATTCTAGGTCAACTGCTGGTTTGTAATTTAACAGATTTTGGGCTTTGGCAATGGAACAAGCGTAAGGACGAGTCATAAAATCTATGGACTCTGGTAGGATATCAACTTTTTTCCGAAACAGTTTTTGTCCTTGAACACGTAGCTTTAGAAACAATTTGATTTCATCTTTTGATAATGAAAGGGGCGCTTGTAAATCTTCCATTGCTGCTAAACGCATAAAATACTCTTTCCAGGAAGTTTCTTGTCCATCGGTGATATTAAATATTTCACCGTAGATTTCTTTTTCTATCGCGAGAAAGATGCCATCAATCAAGTTATCTATATATATATGATTGATTACTCCTTTAGCATCATTGGCGCAAGCAAATAATTTTTGGCGCATCATCAGAATTGGTCTAACTATCCAGGGAATACTTCCAGGGCCGTAAACGTCTCCGGCTCGAATAATGATGATACCAAAATCTGAGGGATTATTAAGTTCTAAGAGTGCGATTTCAGCTTCGATTTTCGTTTGACAGTAGGGATTATTTTCGCCAGAGAGTGGGCCGGATTCTGTAACACCATCAGGATAGTTAAAACCGTAAACCATCACACTGGAAAGATGTACAAATGTTTTGACACCAGCTTGTTTAGCGGCTTTAGCCATGTTGACAGTACCACCAACATTCACATCACGAAAATGCTTAATTGCACCAGCTTCTTCAGCAATTTGCTCTGTATGTAAAACGATATCTACTCCCTGACAAGCCTTTTGAGCAATAGTAGAATCGGTGATACTACCAATAATTACCTCTACACCTAAATTCTGTAATTGTTTGTTCTGTTCTGTAGAGCTTTGTAGTCCACGAACTTTCATCCCTTGCGCTATGGCTAACTCGGCTGTACGCAAACCGACAAATTCATTAATCCCGGTAATTAGGAGAGTTTTGTCTTTGAGGTTCATAAAATCGAAATTATTGTTAAATAGGTGAATTTGATTTGTTAGACAAAAGATTTTAAGTAATACAAAATTTAAATATTGGTAAATACTTTTAATCTAAAATCTAAACTTGGTATAAGAAGAATTTTTCTGTGAAGAGGCTGCACTAATACTTAGCTATCGGGTTAGTTCATGGCAAAATAATTAAATTATTTTGCTACTAAATAACTAGAAAATATCTCCCGGATCTGCGGAGCGAAGTTTATTGATAGCAAGCGCTCCTGAAGTGATACACATTAAAACTGTTGAAGTTAAGACAATCACTGCATTATTAGTGGTCATAACTATTGGCAGTTTAGTTGCTTCAGCGGCAAAACTATATAACAAAACAGAAGTAATAAATCCTGGGATATAACCTAAAATTGCCAAAATCAAAGCTTGCTGAAATACCACATTTAATAAATAGCTATTGGCATAACCTATGGCTTTTAAAGTGGCGTAAGCAACGAACTGTGTAGCAATATTGCTATAAAGAATTTGATAAACAATAACTACACCAACCACCGCAGCCATTGTCAACATCAAGTTAAGAATAAAACCAATGGGTGTTCTGACAGCCCAATATTTTTTTTCAAAATCAATGAAGCCTTGGCGGGTAAAAACTTGGACATCATTAGGCAAACTTGCTTGTAAATTTTTCAGTACTGTTTCTGGATTAGTACCAGGTTTGAGGGAAATCAAGCCAATATCTATCATATCTGCCGGACGAGTATTAGGATTTATCCTCAAAAAAGTGGAGTCACTAACAAGTAAATTTCCGTCTACACCAAAGGAAGGGCCTAATGTGAATAAGCCACCAATTCTCACTCGATAACCAATTAATGAATTGAAGGGAAATATTTCAATTGTCTGTGCAGTTTCCCCCGCATTAAATTTTTCAGCTATTGGGCCAAACTCTGGGCGAGAACCCCGGTCAAAAAGCATAACATCGGGAGTTTTGAGTTTATCTAAATTTTTTTCAACTTCCGGTAGATTGATCGCAGGTCTACCTGGATCGAAACCAATAACGTATATTGAATATTTCTCACCAGTTGCCGGATTTTTCAATTTGGCAAATTGCAAATACATGGGACTAACTGACTCCACGCCATCAAACCCCAGAGATTGGTACAAACGAGTCCGCGAAAAACTTTGATTTGAGGTCAAAGATTTATATTGTGAACTAACTAAAAATAAATCTCCTTTGAGATTCTGATGGACTGCGGTTGCACTGGAATAAAGGGCATCTTGAAAACCAAGTTGCACAAACATTAGCAGCACAATAAAACCAATCCCGGCTACAGCTACTAATAAACGAACTTTTTGCTGGGCTAGCTGTAGCCATGCTAAAGGAATTTTGAAAATCATGGATTTATTTATTATTTGTCATTTGTCATTTGTCATTTGTCATTTGTCATTTGTTAATGACCAATGCCCTATGACTAAATATGAATGGCGACATCGACTTGTAAGTTAGTTAAACGAGCGACCTTTTCACTATCTGCGGGATTATCGATGGAGATTTTCACTTCAACTATTCTGCGGTCTGTATCTGAACCAGGGTTGAGGCTAAAGATGCTTTGTTTGTCAACTTGCCAACCAATCTCTTTTACAGTTCCTTTTATTGTTCCAGTAAATGCAGTGCTGGTAATTGTGGCTTTTTGTCCTACACGCACTTTTTGAACATCGGTTTGATACACCTCTGCAATCACATACATTTGAGATGTCTTACCTATTTCAGCAAATCCTCTGGTAGTGCTAATTACTTCTCCAGTTTTGGCGTGAATTTTCAAAATTTTGCCATTTATGGGAGATTTGATGTAACTTAAATCCAAGTCGGCTTTTGCTTGTTGAACAGAAGTTGTGGCACTATTGACTTCGGTTTGTGCAACTTGAACATCTACGCTACGCACTTCGCTAATACTGGTGAGTTGCGCTTGTGCTTGCTTACGTTGTTCTTGGAATGTGTCTTGAGTTCGCTTGAGGGTGGCTTGAGCTTCTGTTAGTTGTTGTTGTGTAGTCTTTAGTTGCAAAGCTTTGGTATCTGCTACAGAAGCCGCGATCGCACCTTGTTTATATAATTGCTGATAGCGATTATTCTCGGCTTGAGCGTTGTCTACTTCTGCCTGGATGCGGTCGATTGTCGCCTGTTGTGTGGCAACGTCTCCTTTATATTGTGGCTCTAACCGGGCAATCGCAGCCTTTTGAGCATCGATATCTCCGGTTTTACCTCCAGATTTAACTTGCGCCAATTTAGCTTTGGCAACTTGTAGCTGGTCTAAAGCCTGTTGCAATGCGGTTTTAGAACGACCATAATTTTCGAGATAGGCCAATAATTGCCCTGCTTTAACCGCATCTCCTTCTTTCACTAACAGTCTGTCTACTCGCACCCCATTATTAGAAGTGGGAGCAGTCAAAGTAGTAATTTCGCCTTCTGGCTCTAAACGTCCCAAGGCAGTCACAGCAACTTTCGCAGGCGTGGCAGCTTTGGGAGGATTAGCTGGCGCTGTCACAACTTTCGGTTTAGACCAATAGGGTGTCAAACTATAGAAAGCGATTAATCCAGCCGCTAAAGTGAGAGAAGCTGCTAAAATTACTTGCGATCGGCCTACGGGTTTTCTGAATAATCGACTTTCTTTATTTACTGCCATATTTTCATTCCAATTCTGCTTTTTTAGAGAATATCTTGGTTATATTTAGTCGATTACAATGGACTCATCCGCAAATTACCAAGAGGGCTTTTCCTCTAGGGTTTCTACCTTAATCAAGTGGATGGGTCTAAATTTGTTTTATATGAATTGTTGTACGCTTTTACCGCCCAAACTTACTATTGTGGCGTGAAAATTAATGGCGTGTTACTTCAAAGCTTCCTAAGTTATATCCTATTTTGTCATCTAATCCCGTAGCGTAAAATACAATAGCGCTAGCCAGAAAACTTAACTTTCAAGAACAACTAAGCGCTAATAAAAATGAAATCAAAACCTGGATAAACTTGTTATTAAGTATGGACTGGAAGTTTATTTTTGTCAACTATTTTAATTTGCATAAATCCTGATTCTCTCACTACAATATTTCACCACAGCCAGATGAGGTGCTGAAAAAATATACCAATCGCTAATCTATTGTCTAGCAAGTGAATACCTACAAATAGTTCGTTATTAAGCAGATTTGATATTACTAACAGATTATTATTATCGAGGTTGTGTAATATAAGACATTCTTCTAGCAATTTCTAATAGGGGTCATTGATGAATTGCCCTTACTTAAGCTATTACCCCTGTAATTGATTGCAGAGCAGGTCAGTGGTAAATGAGATACAAAACCTGAGCTTTGCTTAAGTTTACTGTTTACTGAAAATTCATTTAACTCATATTATGTTTACCAAGCAACATATTTAAAATTAATATTTGCTTTATAAATAACAACTTTGCTTTTTTACTTGACTTATATTAAAAAATAACCAAAAATTTTGACTCAATTATGATGCTTCTCTGAGAAATAATACTTATAGTTATTCTATTTATCTATGTATTCATTGAATTGTAACTTACTAGACAACAGATTTGTAGTGTTAACTTAAGCAAGAGAATATTGATGTTTAACCCGTATATATCAAAAACGCCACATATTTATGCAGTCATTAATTATACTTTTATGCAAAATTTTATTCAAAATTTATATCAGTAATAGCATAAGGGTATTTATAAAATAAGTTTAAAGGAATGATTTAGTTTCTGTAAAGTATGCTAGTGTTTTTATTAATTCAATGCTTTAAAGTAGTTATACAAACTAGTTATTTAATTAAAATTTTGAAATTAAAAATAACTAAAGATAACTGCTTTGTCATTACATCGCGGTCGTTTAATTAATTTTTGAAGCTACATAAACTCGGATTAAAGTGGTGTCTTTTCTGTAACGAACTTGTCAACTTCACTGGATCAAATCCCATAAAATATATTATCCTGGATGCTGAAACTGGCTATGACATTGATTGAGATACAGAACGTTTTTATTAACACCAGCTATGTTGCTGTATTTAGGCTAGATAATCAAACGGTTTCGAGTGAAAAAAACGTTTCTGTTTCCTTAGCTACTCTTCAGTTTTCCTCGCTCCAGTAGGATACCATTGCTCAAAATCTCTACTATTACAAATGGATTGAATTCACTGGTCAAGCAGCTATTACACTCCAAAACTATTTTACCAGTTTTAACAACGTCATCGACCTATTGCCACAATATCAAGAGTCTAGCGTTGGATAACATTTTTTCGCGATGTCTACGACGGGCTACGCCTACGCAATATGCCAAAGTCGCCTATAAATCTAAGGCTTTATGAGGGCAGTATGTATCGTGTGGTGTCGATTTGGAGAAAAGCATTTAGCACAGATAGGATGGCTAGCTGCTTAGAAGACGAGAGATTTTCATTATTTAGTAGGCAACAGAATTACTGTAGCTACACAATCCACAGTACTAACTATGCCCTATGTCTGCTTATTCAATTAATACTGCCTTAGCGGAGTTAGAAAGCCTTATCAATAATTGTGAGAAGGCTGTGATGAGGTCTATAGAGGAAAAAAACATGAAATCAGACAAATCAGATAAATCAGTGTCAATTAACAGAATTAACAGACAATTACAACACAATCCTATAGCCATTGTTGGAATGGCTTCTCTATTACCTCAAGCCAGAAATTTGCGGGAATACTGGCAAAATATAGTAAACAAAATTGACTGTATTACTGATGTTCCTCCCACTCACTGGAGTGTTGAAGATTATTACGATCCGAATCCTAGAACTACTGAAGATAAAACCTACTGTAAAAGAGGTGGGTTTCTTCCAGAGGTTGATTTTAACCCGATGGAATTCGGCATACCTCCCAGCATTTTAGAAGTCACAGATGTATCGCAACTATTAAGTTTAGTAGTTGCGAAAGAGGCGATGGAAGATGCAGGTTATGGCGAAAAACGTGATTTTAACCGCGAAATGGTTGGGGTAATCTTAGGCGTGGCTATGGCCAAGCAATTAGGAATGCCACTTTCTGCGAGATTGGAATATCCGATTTGGGAAAAAGCGCTCAAAAGCAGTGGTTTATCTGATGAAGATACCCAAAAAATCGTTGATAAAATCAAAAGCGCTTATGTGAAGTGGGATGAGAACGCTTTCCCCGGAATGTTAGCGAATGTAGTCGCGGGTAGAATTGCCAATCGCCTAAATTTTGGCGGAATGAATTGTGTAGTTGATGCTGCTTGCGCTAGTTCATTTGGTGCTTTGAAAATGGCAATTAGCGAACTAGTTGAGCATCGTTCAGACATGATGCTAACTGGTGGTGTTGATACCGATAACACCATCATGGCTTACATCTCCTTTAGCAAAACACCGGCGGTTTCTCCTAGTGAAAATGTCAAACCTTTCGATGCTAAATCTGATGGGATGATGCTAGGTGAAGGTATCGGGATGATTGTCCTCAAACGGTTAGAAGATGCTGAACGGGACAACGATAAAATATATGCCGTAATTAAAGGTATTGGTACTTCCAGCGATGGGCGTTATAAGAGCATTTATGCTCCGCGCAAAGAAGGTCAAGTTAAAGCCTTAGAACGTGCTTATGAAGATGCCGGCTTCTCCCCCGCTACCGTTGGTTTGATGGAAGCACATGGTACAGGTACAATGGCTGGAGATCCGACAGAATTCGGTTCTTTAAAAGACTTCTTTGATGTACATGATGACAAAAAGCAGCATATCGCTTTGGGTAGTGTGAAATCACAAATCGGACACACAAAAGCGGCTGCGGGTGCGGCGAGTTTGATTAAAACTGCTTTGGCTTTACATCACAAAGTATTACCGCCCACAATTAACATCACCGAGCCGAACCCCAAACTCAACATTAAAAATTCATCCTTTTATTTGAATACCGAAACCAGACCTTGGATTCGTCCAGAAGGGGAAGCACCAAGACGCGCAGGTGTAAGTTCCTTTGGATTTGGCGGAACTAACTATCACGTTGTTTTGGAAGAATATGAAGCTGACCAAAACGCCGCTTACCGCTTACACAGTGATGCTAGTGAAGTGCTGTTGTTTGCTCCTACAGTAGACCAATTGTTGAGCAAATCTGAAGACATTTTAGGTAAGTTGCGATCGCCAGATGCACCTACACATTACGCGCAATTAGTCAATGAGTGCAAATCACAACAAATTCCTCTCTCTGCTGCCAGATTTGGGTTTGTAGCTGAGAATCTCGAAGAAGCTTGCAAGTTATTGCAAACTAGCATTGAGTGGCTGAAACACAAAGGAACAGCAGCATCTTGGGAGCATCCCCAAGGGATTTATTACCGTTCCTCTGGTATGGAGTTGGGCGGAAAAGTTGTCTCCCTATTTTCTGGGCAAGGTTCGCAATACTTGGAGATGGGACGCGAACTGGTGATGAATTTTCCTTTGATGCGCCGTCTTCATGGTTATATGGATAGCCTATTGCTCAAAGATAATTTGCAGCCGTTGTCAGAAATCGTTTTTCCTCATCCTGTGTTTGGAGAGGCAGAAAAAAATGTCCAAATTGCTGCCTTGCAACGCACAGAATATGCTCAACCAGCCATCGGGGTGTTGAGTGCAGGGATGTACAGCATTCTGCAACAAGCTGGGTTCAAGTCAGATTTTGTGGCGGGACATAGCTTTGGTGAACTAACAGCGCTATGGGCTGCGGGGGTTTTGAGTACAGAAGATTACTTGTTCTTAGTGAAAGCTAGGGGTCAAGCAATGGCTGCACCTGAAGACCCGGATCATGATGCGGGAAGTATGCTGGCTGTTAAAGAAGATATCAGCAAAGTCGAAGCAGTGCTGAGACATTTTCCGCAAGTTGCGATCGCTAATCAAAATTCTCCGACTCAATTTGTCTTAGCTGGGCCTACCGCAGAAATAGCGAGAATCAAAGAGGCTTTACACGAGAAAGGATATACAGCTGTATTGTTACCTGTATCAGCAGCGTTCCATACACCGCTAATCGCCTTTGCTCAGAAATCCTTTGCGATCGCTACCAAGTCTGTCAAATTCCAAAGTCCCAAAATCCCTGTTTACAGCAACGTTACCAGTAAGCAGTATCCCAAGGAACCCCAAGGTATTCAAAAGATTCTGGAAACGCACCTTTCCAACTCGGTGCTGTTTAAGCAGGAAATTGAAAATATCTATGCGGCGGGTGGTACTTGCTTTGTGGAATTTGGGCCGAGAAGAATTTTGACCAACTTAGTCAAAGATATCCTTGGCGATCGCCCTCATATCACCGTATCTTTGAACCCTAGCGTTCAAAAGAATAGCGATCGCTCTTTGCGAGAAGCAGTTGTGCAGTTGCGGGTAATTGGTATGGCTTTGAATAACCTCGATCCTTACCAACTTCCCCAAACTATCCCCCCAATTGAGACGAAGAAGACATTAAATGTCCGTTTAAACGGCATAAACTACAGATCCGAAAAAACGAAAAATGCCTTCGCTCTAGCTTTACAAGATGGGCATAAAGTCACATTACCCACTCCCGAATATTCTGAAGCGGCTCCTTTATTTAGCAGTCCAGGTGTAACTCCACCTCTCGCAGCGATCGAGAGTAACGGACATAAAAAATCCACCCCAGCAATAAACGGTGTCATCACCCAAACAGAGCAACAAATGAATCCTGTGACCCTTTCACAACCAGCCCAGGAATCTAAGATGCAACCAACGCCAGAAAAACTTACAAATTACGAACAACTTTTAGCAAGTTTAGAATATCTCCTGACACAGTTTCAGGAAAATCAAGCCGAGAATTTACAAGTTCACGCTACTTATCTCAACCATCAAATGGAATACGCCAAAGCGTTTTTCCAACTGATGCAGCAGCAGAATTCTTTGTTGAGTGAAAGTAAATCAACAGCCGAAACTGCCAAAATGAAGCTAGTTGTCATGGAGAGCTTAGAGCGTAGCATGATGCAGTTTCACTCCCAACAAGGTGAAACCCTACGCATCCATGAGCAATATCTTCAAGAGCAGCTGGAATATACTAAGAGCTTTTTCCAACTCATACAGCAAGAGTATTCTCAAATCATCTCTGGTGAGGGAGCAACCCAACTAACAGCGAAACTAAGCAATTTCACTCCGTTCACAACAGAAACAACTGTTACTGATGCGCCAGTACCCGCTACTACCAAGATAGTAGAAAGCCAGCCTTTGCCTCTAACTGAGCCTGTAGCGAAAAATGGCTCAACTGTTACCCAAGAACCTCTCCCGTCTGCTGTAGAGCCTGTAGTTGCAACTTCTGTATCCGCTACTTCTAAGAAGGATGAAAATTCCTCTTCTTTGCTCCCTAATCTCTTCTCTCCACTCCCTACTTTTGAGACAGTAGAGCCTGTAGCGGCATCACCTGTTCCTCCAGTAGTAGAACCCCAAGCCGAGGTTGTAGTCAAAATTAGCTCACCCCCAGTCAGCGAAGTTGTTGCATTCATCCCAGAACCAGCACCTACAACTGCTGCACCTGTATCTGGCGCAACCATCGATATTGTTGACTTGGATAAAAACCTGTTAGCCATCACCAGCGATAAGACCGGCTACCCAGTCGAGATGCTGGAAATGGACATGGACATGGAGGCTGATTTAGGAATTGATTCCATCAAACGGGTGGAAATCTTAGGGGCGCTACAAGAAATGTACCCCAACCTACCCAAGCCCAACTTAGAAGAACTGTCAGAAAAACGCACCATTGGTCAAGTTGTAGAGTATCTGCAATCTCACGCTTCCAAAAGTGTTTCTGTAGAAATTGCAGTCCACGAAATACAACCAGCAACCGAGATTGCAGTAGAGACTGCACCAGTAGTTGAGGTAGTCATTGCACCGGAACCAAGCATAGTTGTCGCATTCACCCCAGAACCAGAAGTTGCTCTCTCTACAAGTGATGAATTTGCAAACTTAGGTGAAACCCTGTTAGCTATCACCAGCGATAAAACCGGTTATCCAGTAGAGATGCTGGAACTGGAAATGGACATGGAAGCTGATTTAGGGATTGACTCGATTAAACGGGTAGAAATTTTAGGGGCGATGCAAGAAATGTACCCCAACTTACCCAAACCGAATATCGAAGAACTCGGCGATCTCCGCACCATCGGTCAAATAGTTGATTACCTACAGCAGTTGGCTGGAGGTGAAAAAAAAAAGTCTGAACCTGAGTTTGTCCAACAGCAGCCACCGGAATTAGAGCATAATATCCAGCGCCATCTCGTCAAACTCAGAAGTCTACCACAGCCCGATTATTTGGATTTTACGTTACCAGAGGGACACATCGGTTTAATCACCGATGATGGTTCCCTCACCACCTATAAATTAACTGAATCCCTAATCGAGAAAGGCTGGAAGGTAGTAGTTATCAGCTTTCCCCAATCGCTGATCGCCCAACAAGCGCCTTTACCTACAGGAGTAACCCGCGTCACCTTAGCAAACTTGAGTGAAGAACATCTTCAACAACAATTGCAAGCGATCGCATCTCACTGCGGAACGATTGGGGCCTTCATCCACTTACATCCAATGTTTGTAGGAAATCATACCGGAAGTATTTCTTATAACGAATCGGAAAAGGCGATCGTCAAGCACGTATTTTTGATGGCGAAACACCTCAAACCTTCTCTAAACGAAGCTGCAAAACATGGACGTAGTTGTTTCTGCACAGTAGCTCACCTTGATGGAGCCTTCGGTTTAGAGTACAAAGTCAACTTCGGTGCGATCGGCGCTGGTTTATTTGGATTAACCAAAACTCTGAGATGGGAATGGCCAAAGGTATTTACTCGTGCGATCGACCTAAGCCCCAGACTTGACGCTAAACAATCAGTACAAAACATCATCGCCGAACTTCACGACCCCAACCTTTATATAAGTGAAGTTGGCTACGGTTCACAAGGACGAGTCACCATTATCGCCGATTAAACCCGTTCCGGCTAAAAAACTCGTTTCTTAACGAACCGCCAAGGCGCAGAGGACGCAGAGGGAACAAAGAAATACTTAACCGAGCAGTATTGCAAAACTACCTCTTCCTCCTCCTTGGCGTTCTTGGCGTCTTGGCGGTTCGTAAAAAGAATTAAATCTTCTCCCATCGAGAAATAACAAAAAACCCAATTTATGCAGGTATTCACGAGGATTTATGACACAAACAGCCCAGCTTAGTCCATCATCTGTCTTTGTCGTGAGCGGCGGTGCAAAAGGGATTACGGCTGAGTGTACTATCAGATTAGCCCAACAGCAACCCTGCAAATTCATCCTCCTCGGTCGCTCCGAACTATTAGAAACCGAGCCAGATTTTGCTCAAAATTCTGATGAATCCGCATTGAAAAAATGCATCATGGAAAACCTTCTTTCTCAAGGAGAGAAGCCTACACCCATGAATGTGCAAAGAATATATAACAAAATTACCTCCAGCCGCGAAATTAAAAAGACTCTAGCAGCAATTGAAAAAACTGGAGCTAAAGCAGAATATATCAGCGTCGATGTTACGGATACGCCAGCTTTACAAGAAAAACTTGCCACTGCTGTACAACATCTCGGCCCAATTACCGGAATCATCCACGGCGCTGGGAACTTAGCTGATAAGTTAATAGAAAAGAAAACAGAAGAGGATTTTGAAAAAGTTTACACCGCCAAAGTTCAAGGTTTAGAAAACTTACTAACTTGCGTCAACCCTAATCAACTTCAGCATTTAGTTTTGTTCTCTTCAGTAACAGGATTTTACGGAAATCCTGGACAATCTGATTATGCGATCGCAAATGAAATTCTGAACAAATCAGCCCATATATTTAAGCAAAGCTATCCTTCATGTCACGTAGTCGCTATCAACTGGGGCGCTTGGGATAGTGGGATGGTGACAGCAGAATTAAAGAAGATTTTTCAAGAGCGAAAAATTGAAATAATTCCGATTGCAGTTGGGGCACAGATGCTCGTGAAAGAAATGGATAATACCAACCATGCAACCTCACAAGTTGTTATTGGTAGTCCACTAGTTCCAATGGCTACAGAACTAGATTCAGAACTACGAACTTATCGTATTCGTCGCCAAATGACATTAGAGGCTAATCCATTTTTACACGATCATACGATTGCTGGTTCTCCAGTTTTACCTGCAACTTGTGCAATGACTTGGATTATTAATGCTTGTGAACAATTATATCCCGGTTATCGGTTGTTTAATTATCAAGATTTCAAAGTTTTAAAGGGGATTACTTTCAATGAGACATTAGCGGAGGAACATATTTTAGAAATAGAAGAAATTTCTAAAGTTAATCTTGAAAGAATCGAACTTAAAGCCAAAATTTCGAGTAAAAACCCACAAGGCAGAATCCATTTTCATTTTAGCGCTCAACTCAATCTCCAGCGAGAAATCCCAGATGTCCCCATTTATGAATCTCTCAATCTCGAAGAAGATAATATCATCACCGCTACAGGAAAAGATTTTTACCAAAATGGTGGGGCTACATTATTTCATGGCCCTGCTTTTCAAGAAATCAAAAGAGTTTTAAACATCAGCTCTAAAAAAATCACTACAGAATGTTTGTGGCCAGAACTCACCCCACAGCAACAAGGACAATTCCCTGTGCAATGGGTAAATCCCTACACAACTGACTTGAGTATGCACGCCTTATGGGTTTGGACACAACACTTTCATGAAGAAGGTTGTTTACCTGGAAAAGTAGAAAAGTTTGAACAATTTGCGATGATACCACATAACGAAACATTTTACGTTTCTTGTGAAGTACTAGCTAAGACACCAAGTAGTGCGATCGCAAACTTTATCATACACGACCGCCAAGGTAAAATATACTCACGAATGCTCGGCGCTCATGCCATTATTTGGTCAATGAAAATGCTCAGAAGCTAATAATCTTCCTTTACCACTCAACACCTATAGCATTCCTAAAATCCCTGTGAAATTCTTTCTCTTCTTCGCGCCCTTTGCGTCCTTCTCTAACGAGACGCTGCGCGAACGCGGTTCGTTAAAAAGAGTATTTATCACAACTCAAATAGGATTGCTATAACTTGCCACTTCAAAGTTTGGGGAACAGCGTAAATCCTGCCTTTTAATTATCTCTTGCTAAATACCCAAACTCGGAGCATATAAATCGTGGAAAAAATAGCCATCATCGCATTATCATGCCTATTCCCCGATGCAAAGAATCCTGAAGAATACTGGCAAAACATCGTTAATCAAAAAGATTCGACATCCTCTGCAACCGTCGAAGAAATCGGAGTAGATCCGACAATATTTCACAATCCAGTCAAAGGTACACCAGACAAAACCTATTCCCTTAAAGGCGGATACATCCGCAATTTCCAGTTTAATCCATCTGAATACAATCTACCATCAGAATTTGTTGCTGGTTTAGATAACACCTTCAAATGGTCATTGTATGCCGCTAAACAAGCAATTGTACAGAGTGGTTATTGGGGTAATCAAAATGTTCTTGCAAAATGCGGCGTAATTTTAGGTAATTTGTCATTCCCAACAAAATTATCTAATCAGTTATTCTCTCCAATTTACAAGCAAGCTATTAATCCTGCTGTCAGAGAACTTTTGCAGTATGAAGATTTTGATTTAGCTGTCCCAAGTGCAACTAAAGCATCTTTATACAATGCGATGATATCTGGCTTACCAGCATCTATCGTTGCTCAAGCTTTATCTCTATCCCAGATTAATTTATGTCTGGATGCTGCTTGTTCATCATCATTTTATGCGATTAAACTAGCATCTCATTACTTATGGTCACACAAAGCTGATGTCATGTTAGCTGGAGCCATAAGTTGTGCAGATTCCCTATTCGTGCGGATGTTGTTTTCCGGTGTTCAAGGATATGCAGAAAACGGCATCAGTCGCCCCTTAGATAAATCCTCTAGAGGGCTAATTCCCGCCGATGGTGTTGGGATGGTGATGCTGAAAAGATATTCTGATGCCGTTAGAGATGGTGATAATATTCTCGCCACTATCTGCGGTAATGGACTCTCCAATGATGGCAAAGGTAAGCACTTACTGAGTCCAAACCCTAAAGGACAAGTTTTGGCTTTTGAACGAGCATACAATGAGGCGGAATTTAGTCCAAAAAGCATCGATTATCTAGAGTGTCACGCCACTGGCACATTACTAGGAGATACAACCGAATTCAATTCCATCGAAACATTCTTTGGTCAAAATCAAGCTGCGCCTCTGGTGGGTTCTGCTAAGGCAAATACTGGTCACTTGTTAACTGCTGCCGGCATGGTTGGCTTGACTAAAGTGATTTTGAGTATGTCTCATGGTGTAATTCCAGCAACCATGAATGTTTCAGAACCTTTAACATCAGAAAAAGGTACAATTTCCGCCGATAAAATTGTTAGAACGGCTACAGCATGGCCTAATAATAATACCCCAATAAAACGGGCAGCTATTAGCGCTTTTGGTTTTGGCGGTACTAATTCTCATCTGATTTTAGAACAAGGAAATACAACACAATCAGTTGAATCAACTCCACCTGTTCCACCTACCAAAGTTGCCATTGTCGGCATGGATGCCTTTTTTGGTAACTGCAATGGTTTAGATGCTTTTGAAGGCAGTATTTATGATGGAACACAGCATTTTACTTCTCTACCGCCTCAAAGATGGCATGGTATAGAAAATCAAGAAAGTGTCCTGAAAGAGTACGGTTTAGCAGACGGGAAAGCACCAGTAGGGGCATATATCAAGGATTTTGAAATCGATACTTTATCGTGCAAAATCCCACCAAATGAAATCGAGAAGTTAAACCCACAACAATTGTTGCTCTTGAAAGTTAGCGATCGCGCCGTCAAAGATGCGAAACTTCAGGAGGGTGGCAATGTGGCTGTGATTGTTGCCGCCGAGACAGAATTCTCTGTGCATCAGCTACAGCAAAGATGGAATTTATCTTGGCAAGTTAAGGATGGCTTACTCAACCAAGGAATTTCTCTACCTGCTGAACAGCTTTCCCAGCTAGAAACCATTGTCAAAGATAGTATTCACCAATCAGTAGAAATCGGCGAATATGTAAGTCACATCGCCAACATTATGGCAAGTCGGATTTCGGCTTTGTGGAATTTCACTGGCCCTGCATTCACTGTCAGCGCTGGCGAAAATTCTGCCCTCAAAGCGTTGGAAATTGGACAAATGCTACTTGCTACGGGAGAAGTAGACGCGGTGGTTGTTGGTGCGGTAGATTTAGCCGGTGGTGTGGAAAATGTCTTGTTCCGCAGCCAATTTGCGCCAATTAATACGGGTGTCAACACGTTGGGTTATGATCAACAAGCTAATGGCTGGACGGTTGGCGAAGGTGCAGGTGCTGTCGTCCTCAAGCGCTACGAAGCTGCGAAGGAAAACAACGAACGCATCTATGCAGTAATTGATGCCATGAGTTTTGCACAAGGTAATTCTACTTTGAGTGACGCTTTGGTAAAACCTGATGCTTCAGCTATCAGCAATGTCTGCAAACAAGCTTTCGAGATGGCGGAGATTCAACCCACAGAAGTTAACTATGTAGAAGTCTTCGGTAGTGGCGTTCCCCAGGAGGATGAAGCCGAAATCGCAGGTTTACTCCAAGCTTATCCGAAAGTGGGCAATGGTTTGCACTGTGCATTAGGTAGCGTCAAAGCCAATATCGGTCACACCTATACAGCATCGGGAATTGCTAGCTTAATCAAAACCGCTCTCTGTCTTTATTACAGGTATATTCCCGCTACTCCCAAATGGTCTGGTGTCAAAACACCGCAAGTATGGGAAGGTAGTCCTTTCTATGTGGCGATGGAATCAAGACCTTGGTTTGTCGATAAAGGCGGCACACGCAGAATAGCAGCGATTAATAGTATGGGTATAGATGGCAGTTACGCGCATTTAATCTTATCGGAGGAACCTAGCCAAGAGGAGCGCGACAACAGATATTTGCAGCAAATGCCTTTTCATCTGTTTCCCATCGCAGTTAGCGATCGCTCCACTATACCCGATATCCTAAACCATCTTCAAAAATGCATTGAAGCTAGTTCCTCTTTATCAGCTACCGCCAGCCAAACATTTGCTACCTTTGAGCAGCAATCTGATGCAAAATATGTCTTATCAATCGCAGGACGTAACACAAAAGAACTACTCAAAGAAATTGAATCTGCTCGTAAAGGTGTAAATAATGCCTTTGAGAAAGGGACAGATTGGCAAACACCTTTAGGAAGTTATTTCACAGCAAAACCATTGGGTAAAACTGGAGCGGTTGCTTATGTTTACCCCGCAGCAGTCAATTCTTATATTGGCATTGGTCGGACTGTTTTTCGCTTATTTCCGAAAGTCTTCGAGGACTTAAAAAGTAACAATCTCTACAACCGGGCAGCCGATGTTGAAAAGCTAGTTTATCCCAGAAGCTTACCTAAATTGACAACCAGGCAATTAGAAACTCTCGAAAAGCAATTGTTAGATGATTCACTGGCAATGTTTGAAAGCGAAATCGCCTTTGCTAGATACATGACAGCAATTTTTCGAGACGATTTTAAAGTCAAGCCGCAATCTGTATTTGGGTATAGTTTGGGTGAAACTAGTATGATGGTTGCCCAAGGAGTTTGGAGTGATTTTGAGGGTGGAAGTAATACCTTAAACTCATCACCTCTATTTGGCGATAAGTTATCTGGGCCAAAAAATGCTGTGCGTGAATATTGGGGATTAACCGATTCACCAAACAGCAATCTTTGGAATACCTATGTTCTCATGGCTACTCCATCGCAAGTGAAAGAATGCCTGAAACATGAGAATCACGTCTACTTAACTCAAATCAACACACCAGAAGAAGTATTAATTGCTGGTGACGATGCAGCTTGTAAGCGAGTGATAGTAACTTTAGGTTGCAATTCTTTCCCTGCTCTCTTTGACCATGTGATACATTGCGAGGCGATGCGATCGCAGTTCGAGGAAATCAAGAAGGTAAACAGCTTACCATCACAAAATCTTCCTGGGATTGTGTTTTATTCTGCCGCCGATTATCAACCGATCGTACTTGAAAGTGATGCGATCGCGCACAACATCGCCAAAGGATTGTGCCAAGAACTTGATTTTCCCCAATTAGTTAATCGTGTCTACGGCGATGGAGTCAAAATATTTTTAGAAGCAGGCGCTGGTAGTGTTTGTTCACGATGGATTGATAAAATTCTCGGCAACAAAGAACATATCACAGTCTCTCTGAATCGTAGAGGAATGGATGACCATGCTTCGATGGTCAAAGCATTAGCAAAACTGCTCAGTCATCAGGTGAACGTGGATTTATCACCACTGTATAGCAAAGCCCAAGACACTGCTAATTCAAATAAAGCAACATTGAGAACAGTTACCTTGGGTGGGAAAGCGATCGCGGCTACAATTTTGAGCGAGGAAAATCGCAAACTTGTTGAAAATTTGGTTGAGGATCTTAAGTGCGAACGCTTCAAAATACAGCATCTAGATATACCTAATGTCCAACAAGCTGAAATCACAGATTTTATTAACACTTTCAACCACATAACCCAAGAAGAAAGTCATTCCTCTAACATCTTGCCTCTGTCAGAAGAAGTAAAACCGAAAAATATCATTGATAACGTTTTTGAAACGAGAGAACAATTACAATCTTCTGAGTCAAGCGCAATTAGACAGCCAATTTCTCTTTCTTCCCCACCCGTTAGAACTCAAAAAATTAGTAGCATCATCAGCATGTTCGATTTAAATAAGACCCAGTATCAAAAGCTCAATGCTAATAATTCAAAGATAACTAAAGCACACACTGCCTTCTTACAAGCTAGACAAGATTACAGTCAAAAAATGAGCGAAATAATTCAATTGCAGCTAGCTTGCGCCCAAAACTTGCTTAACGACGAATCTTGATAAATCATACCAATTCTCTCTCAACTTGCACCGATTAATTCTTAACTCCTCTCTTCCTTGGTGTCCTTGGCGTCTTGGCGGTTCGTTTAAAAATTATTACGTGCATCTTCATGGAGAACTGGTATGGAAATTAGATTTATATAGCAATCCTATCTAAGTTTTGGAAATGAACGAACTGCCAAGACGCCAAGAGCGCCAAGGAAGAGAGAATTTTTCACATACGATTTAGGATTGCTATATCAAGAGTCTACGTGCTTCAACTTTAATCATCCATTGCTTGTAATCCGAGGGATAACTGCCGTGACAACCGTAGATACGGTACTAAGTAAACACGATAATGGACTTAATTTTTCTTCCTGGTCTTATAACAAAAACCAGGTTTGGAAAGGTTCTTTAGAAACTGTATCTTTTGAGAAACAAACCATCAAAGATAAATTGATGGTGTTAAATAAACCCTGCTACATCGTGAAAGTTGCTGGAAAAATCGGTGTCACTAATGAGGGTTATTTATCCCCTGGTGATAATGGCACAACAGCACAAGTAGAACTGCTAACATTTGCAGCCCCAATCCGCATTCAACAATTTGGAGATCCCAATTTTCTCTCCTCTCATGGAGTGAAATATGCCTACGTTACCGGCGCAATGGCTGGTGGAATTGCTTCCGAAGAAATGGTGATTGCACTCGGAAAAGAGCAAATTTTAAGTTCCTTTGGTGCAGGTGGTTTAACTCCAGAACGTTTGGAAGCAGCCATAAATCGCATTCAACAAGCTTTACCTCAAGGGCCTTATGCATTTAATTTAATTCACAGCCCTAATGAACCTGCGATTGAACGCCGCGCTGTAGATTTATACCTCAAATATCAAGTGAGAACAGTAGAAGCCTCTGCATTTCTCGACTTGACCCCCAACATTGTTTATTATCGTGTTGCTGGATTGGGTTTAAATAGCGCCAATCAAATTGAAATCAAAAATAAAATCATTGCCAAAATTTCTCGCCGAGAAGTTGCGACTAAATTTCTGCAACCAGCACCAGCCAGAATAATCAAAGAACTCCTTGAACAAGGGTTAATTACTGAATTACAAGCAACTCTTGCAGCCAAAGTTCCGATGGCTGATGATATTACCGTCGAAGCTGATTCTGGAGGTCATACAGATAACCGTCCCCTAGTTTGTGTGTTACCTTCTATTATTGCCTTGCGAGATGAAATTCAAGCACAATATCATTATCAAACACCGATTAGAATTGGCGTAGCAGGGGGAATTGGGACACCACAATCAGCATTAGCAGCCTTTATGATGGGTGCTGCTTATATAATGACTGGCTCAATCAATCAGTCATGTGTTGAATCTGGGGCTTGCGAACATACCAAAAAGTTACTAGCCCAAGCAGAAATGGCTGATATGATAATGGCTCCAGCAGCAGATATGTTTGAAATGGGAGTCAAATTGCAAGTTCTCAAACGGGGTACAATGTTCCCCATGCGAGCGCAGAAATTATTTGAACTCTACCGCGCTTATGATTCCATTGAAAGCATCCCCCTTGCAGAAAGAGAGAAATTAGAAAAACAAGTTTTTCGCAAAACTATTGCCGAAGTATGGGAAGGAACTGCGGCTTATTTATCCCAAAAGAATCCTGAGAAACTTGGGAAAGCAGTCAATAATCCTAAACTGAAAATGGCATTGATTTTTCGCTGGTATTTAGGATTATCTTCCCGTTGGTCTAGTTCTGGCGAAAAAGGTAGAGAAGTCGATTATCAAATTTGGTGTGGCCCGGCAATGGGCGGTTTCAATGACTGGGTACGCGGTTCTTACCTGTCTGAACCAAATAATCGTGGTGTAGTTGATGTTGCTAATCAAATTATGACTGGTGCAGCTTTTTTGTACCGTGTTCAAAATTTGAAAATTCAAGGGCTACAAACTTCCGATTATTACAGTCAATATCACCCTGTTCGTTATACATCATTGTTGGAGCTTTAAAAATGACTATAAAACAGTCTTTCACCGCAGACGATATTCAAATATTTTTGGTATCTAACTTAGCTAAGTTGTTAGGAGTTGCAACTGATGAAATAGATATCAAAGAACATTTAGAAAACTATGGCTTAGATTCAGCCCAAGCAATGATTCTAGTAAGTAACTTAGAAAAGTTGCTCGGATTTCAACCGTCTCCATTGCTGCTGTGGCATTACCCAAATATTGAGGCTCTTTCACAGCGTTTAGCTGAAGAAGTGCAAGAAGGTTCACCAGTTCAAGATACAAAGGTAGTAGCCTCTAATGCCAACGCTGCACCCTCTGTTCTAGATTTAGGTGCTGAGGCTGTTCTTGACCCTACCATCCATCCCGGCGCGGCATCTAATGTACTTGTAGGTGAACCCAAGAACATCTTTTTAACTGGAGGAACTGGCTTCTTAGGAGCTTTTATCATCCGGGAATTGCTACAAGAAACCAATGCGGATATCTATTGCTTAGTGCGTGCTGCTAATGCCGAAGAAGGCAAAAGCAAACTGCAAAAGAATCTGCAACAGTATGCAATTTGGCAGGAAGAATTTAACTCCAGAATTATTCCGATTGTCGGCGATTTATCTCTGCCATTGTTAGGTGTTGGTTCGGAACAATTTCAAATTTTAGCTACCAATATTGATACTATCTATCATAGTGGTGCTTTGTTGAATTATGTTTTTCCATACTCAGCACTGAAAGCAGCCAATGTTTTAGGCACTCAAGAAGTTTTGAGATTGGCTTGTCAAGTTAAAGTCAAGCCTGTACATTACGTTTCTAGTGTTGCTGTTTTTGAATCTACAGCTTATGCTGGCAAGGTTGTTAAAGAACAAGATGAATTCAATCATTGGGAAGGTATCTACCTTGGTTACTCTCAAACTAAATGGGTAGCTGAAAAGTTAGTCAAAATTGCTCGTGACCGTGGACTTCCTGTAACTATCCATAGACCACCATTGATTTCTGGTGATAGCAAAACAGGCATTTGTAACACACATGACTTTATCAATTTGATGACTAAGGGCTGTCTACAAATGGGATATTTCCCTGATGTAGATTATATGTTGGATATGTCTCCTGTGGACTATGTAAGTAAAGCCATTGTTTATCTATCACGCCAAAAAGAATCCATAGGTAAGGCTTTCAATTTACAACATCCTCAACCTGTTTCTTTGAAAATATTAGTTGAGTGGATACGCTCTTTTGGTTATTCAGTTGAGATGATTCCTTATGAAAAATGGCAATCAGAGTTAATCAATAATGTGTCTTCTGTAGACAACCCTTTATATACTCTGCGACCCTTTTTACTGGAACGTTGGTCTGATGAACAACTGACAATTCCTGATTTGTACTTGCAAGCTAGAAGACCTCATATTAGCTGCCAAGATACTCTCCATGCACTAGCAGGTAGTTCTATTGCTTGTCCTCCAATTGACTCTCAATTGTTTATGACTTATACTGCCTACTTGATTCAAAGCGGCTTCTTGAATCTCGCTTAGAAATTCACAACTTGCATAGGATGTGTTATTGAAGACGTAACACATCCTACAAAATAATTTTATTTAGTCCATGTTTTTTAAAACTCAGTACTACTGAATAACCAATATTTCAGATGCCAGCAATAACTCATACACTAACAGCGGCAATATAATTGCCCTGTTTTTTTATGCTCAATCATGTAAATTTTTAGTATTCACCTCTTGACAGAAGCAATCGAGGATAGAATGGTTAGTGTCTGGCATAAAAGTTTAATTTTGCCCGCTTGCTTTTGTGAGTAATCAAAAGTGACAGCTAGCAGTCTGAAATAACCGAGCTTCTTTAATGCCTAGCTTTTTCGATGCATAAGTCCTAAATTTACGCTTGGACTGCTACATCTATCTAATGAACCACACAAGCATTTGAAAGGGTAATAACTCAAGATATTTCTCGTTGGTTCAGATATTACGCGTACTTAATTGTAGAACGAGAACCACTGTAAATGCAACGCAGCTTCATCAAGTTGAATTCACTAACATTCTTACATGAACACAAAACATCAAGGTCAGAGCAAGAAAACTGCTCTTATTACTGGAGCAGCCGATGGAATTGGCTACGAATTAGCATGTATTTTTGCTGCTCATGATTACAATTTGGTCTTAGTAGACAGAAATGGGCCAAAGCTAGTAGAAATTGCAGCTAAGTTCCAAGAAAAATTTGGGATTTTTGTCAAAACTCTTGTTAAGGATTTATCTATATCAACTGCTCCTGAAGAAATTTTCACGGAGTTGCAACTCGCCGATATTAATGTTGATGTGCTAGTCAATAATGCTGGATTTGGTATCTATGGATTATTTCACAAAACAGACCTAGCTACTGAATTGGAAATGCTACAGGTAAATTTGGTGTGCCTCACCCATTTAACCAAGCTATTTGTAAAGCACATGGTAAAACAAGGTGAAGGTAAAATATTAAATGTTTCCTCGGCTGCTGCTTTTCAACCAGGGCCTTTGATGGCAGTTTATTTTGCTACTAAAGCTTATATCTTATCTTTTTCGGAAGCGATCGCTAATGAATTAGAAGGTACAGGTGTCACTGTGACAGTTCTTTGCCCAGGCTCAACCGCATCTGCTTTTCATGAAAGAACCGGAATGGCTGACTCTAAGTTGCTCAAGGGCAAAAAGATGATGGATGCACAAACAGTAGCCGAAATTGGTTTTCGCGCCTTAATGAAGGGCAAAATCATTGCGATTCCTGGCTTTATGAATAAATTACTTGCAAAAAGTGTCAGATTTGTACCCAGAAACTTAGTGACAAAAATTGTACGAAATATGCAGGAAGATAAGTAAGCTGGTGTCATTTGTCATTTGTCATTTGTCATTTGTCATTTGTCATTTTACAATCTCCGCAAAATTTTTCTGGTTTCACCCACGAGATGAGCTTAATCAAGGTCAATATTGCCAGCATTTTAAGTTCCAGCCACAATTTGCTACAGCAACGGCAGCAACATAATTGTTAGCAGGTATTAGTTCAAAAAGACTCCAGTCTTCAGTTATCTGTAATTTGGCTGGTTCAGTGGGAGTCAGTGATACTTCAATTTGCTCTAACTGAGATAATCCGTCGCCAGTTGCTTTTAAATAAGCTTCCTTACAAGTCCAGTAACGGAAAAATACCTCTTGCTGTTGGTTGGGAGATAGCGATCGCAACATCTCATATTCTCTCGGTAAAAAGAACCGTTTGGCAAGACCCTCCAAATCAGACATGGGGCGAATATATTCTAGGTCTACACCAATTGGGCAAGTACAATTCACTGCACATAAACCCAATCCTTGGGAATGAGACAAATTAAACGCCAGTCCACTATCAGCAAATTTATCTGCTAGTACTGGTTTGCCACGTTGTTGATAATTAAATTGCACTTGTAAAGGCTGGATACCCAAGTAGCGCCCTAATATACTTCGGAGAATACCACGACCTGCAATGAAACGCTGTCGATGTTCCTGAAAATAGAACCGTTCAGCACGAGATGTTTCGTCACTGGAAAGAGTTGCTGCTAAATTTTGTAGTTGAGTTTCCGGTTGTTCGAGGTCTATGCGCCAGACATGAATATCATCTGGTAACAAAGTTAAATCTGTCGGTGCAGGTTGCCAAATATCATTAGAAGCGCTCATTGAGTCAAAAAGCCAAGGGAGTTGTACTCTAGAAGTTGGTTTAATTACGACGATGATTATGGGTGGATCTGGTTTGACGCTTTAGCACTACTATATACAACTGCGCCTGTTTTTCCTAGAATCTGCCAAAGGTGTTAGATATTAAGTCTAGTTGTAAACCTAAATATACGTAGCCGCGATTGCTTTTGCCAGATCGTATTGTGATTTCTTACTCTATATGTACGTACCGTTTTTATTACTATAGATATATACTCCTCAACTCCACGTTAAATCCCTTGAGAGAGAATATTTTAAAACCCTTGACAGATAATTGTAAGTTTTCTTTTAACTACAACATTAGCTATTAACAGTATTACTCAAAAAACTCAGAGGAATGTTTGCAAGTATTCTGAAGTAGATAGGACTTACGCAAAAATTGCTAAAAAGCTTAATTTATCGAACCGCCATCGCGCTTCGCGTCTCGCAGAGAAGACGCCTTCGCGAAGCGTCTCGAAGAGAAGAGCGCCGAGAATTCGTAGAGTGTGCGTAAGTCCTAGTACATATATCTTCACTAGTAAATAGTTTTTCTCAGAAACTGTTAAATCTGGAACAAAAAACCCTTCCCAAAGCTTGTTAAAAACCTATTAGAACTACTTTTTTGTAGAACATAGTGAGGATGAATGATTCTTAATTTGGAGTACTTTGCGTTCTTTATACTGCTACTAGCAGCGCTGCTATTAGCAATTAGGCAAATGAGCGTTGCTTTGGATGAGTTAGATATTGCACGTTTTACTCTCTGGACAGGTATTGCTTCTGTTCTTGCTGGTTTACCAATGATATTGTGGTAGCTTCTGGGTCAATGCCATCCTCTCTATTTTGAGCTTCCAAGCAATACGACTCCATCTGTCGAGCATCTTAGCAACTAGAATATCGTCTCGCCTATTACTCTGTTCGCTGTTGCTCCAACCATTGTAAAACCCGATTCCATGCCCACCAAGGGTCAGAATCTTGTACTTGACGCTGGCACTCTTTACTGCTCAAATAGCCAACGTGACCGCCGTATTGAGTGAGTAATAAATCTATTGCGGGATTGCGATCGCAAGCTTCTTTTAATTCTGGTATGATGGCTGGGTCAAAAAGTGGATCGTCAGCAGCATATAAAATCAAGGTCGGTTTCGAGATTTGTGGCAATACTTGTAAAGCACTACTAGCTTGGTAATATGCTTCCACAGAAGGAAAACCAAGTTGCTTAATTACTAATTCATTATCAAAACCCCAAATGCTATTTGCCCGTTCAATCGCTTCTGGATTGAGGCTTCCAGGGTGGGCATCATGGATTCGCCACGCCAGTTTTTTTAAATTTTGGGCAATCCCTGCTTCCAAATATCTGCCGAAGGGCTTTGTAACTAGATAAGATAGCGATCGCTCCGAATCTAAACTCGGACAAATCACCATACCACCGCCAATATCGGTATCTTTTAGCCCTAAATCTCCATACTCCCTAATCACCTCACCAGCTACCTTCACCGCCCAAAGTGCCAATTGCCCTCCTAAAGAATACCCTGTAAACCAAAATTTCCCCGGACATCCCATTGCCTTAGCAGCGGCGGCGATGCGAACAAAATCTTCCCCCTCATACAAACCATCAGAAGTCAGAGTCGGGGACAATTTGGCAGTTTTACCGTGGGCACGCCAATCAAATAACACCACAGCATAGCCTTGAGCATAGGCTTTACGTCCTAGCACTCTCAAAAACCATTCCGTCTCTAACTCTCCGGTAATGCCATAAGTACCGATAATCGTGCTATGAGCGTTTTCCGGGATGGCAACCAAGCCAAAAATTGGCACACCTTGGCCACCAATAAAAATTTTTTCGTGATAAGACGGTTCTGGGTCTTGAACAGTAATTTCCCAGTTACGTTTTCCCCACAAAGCGGTGTATACAGTCATCATCACACCGTTTTGTAAAAACCAAGACGGATTGTAGGGGGGAGTATAACACATCATAGACTATAAGATTTCGTGTAATTGAGTCTTGATTTCACAGTCATTTAATCTTAATATTTATGTAAGATTTAGAAGCTTTTTTAGAATTGATTCAAAAATCTTTGTATCTATCAAAGGTTGTTAATTATCCTTAATAAGTAGTAATAATTTTTTAAGAATGCCGAGGATTCTTGTCATAGACGATGACCCAGCGATTTCAGAACTAGTTGCCGTCAACTTGGAAATGGCTGGCTACGATGTTAGTCAAGCTGAAGACGGCATCAAAGGTCAAGCGCTGGCTCTCCAGCTACAACCAGACTTGATCATGCTCGATTTAATGTTGCCCAGGGTAGATGGGTTTACCGTTTGTCAACGCCTGCGCCGCGACGATCGCACCTCTGAGATTCCCGTGTTAATGTTGACGGCTTTGAGCCAAACTCAGGACAAGGTGGAAGGCTTCAATGCTGGCGCAGATGACTACCTCACCAAGCCTTTTGAAGTTGAAGAACTGCTGGCGCGGGTGCGGGCACTTTTGCGGCGTACTGACCGGATTCCCCAAGCCGCAAAGCATAGTGAAATTCTCAACTATGGCTCATTAACCCTCGTTCCCGAAAGATTTGAGGCAATATGGTTCAATGAGACGGTGAAATTGACTCACTTGGAATTTGAGTTACTTCACTGTTTACTGCAACGTCACGGTCAAACAGTTTCTCCCAGCGAAATCCTCAGAGAAGTTTGGGGCTACGATCCTGATGATGACATAGAAACGATTCGAGTGCATATTCGCCACTTGAGAACCAAGCTAGAACCCGATCCTCGCCATCCCCGTTATATCAAGACAGTGTATGGTGCTGGATACTGTCTTGAGTTACCTGGTGTACCTCCATCCAATGAAGGGGCTTCGGTAACAGTCGTTGAATAAAATCACGCTAAATTCCCTTATCTAAGCTATCACTTAGGCAAGAACTCTCTAACTCTTATTCCTTACCGCTTAGTTAAGGTTATCAGTGGGATTTAGAGTATGTAGAGACGTTGCAATACAATGTCTCTACAAGTATCTCAGTGAAAATTTCAGATAAAACGTTTTTTGTCAATGAGTTAAAATACTCAAAATAAGTTTAATAAAAATGATAATCGTGTGACGGAGAGGGAGAGGATGTGATTTTCGGTTAAACTCCTCAGCCTCTTTTTGATTATCATTATTTTCAAAGTCTTTAACAGCTTAAAAATTATATGAAAAAGTTATGAAAAAGTATTGTAACGACAGAATAACTTTATCAAAAGCGTGCTTTATTCTGAAGTAAATTCAACTATGAAGTTGAAATACGTGCAAAATTGCAGTTAATAAGAATGCGCTTTTTTATAAAAGGTTATTTGGTGAGTATGTTGGCTGGAGTCATAAGCTTAGTGGCGAACCAAGCTTTGGCAGTAACGGGGCCAGGAGCTACTATGAAGAATTCCTTTCCCCAAGACAATTCATGTTTAAGCACTTCGAGTTATGGGGGAATTATTAATAACTGTAGTTACAGTGTTCAAGTCGTAGGAACCCTGCAACTGTCACCAGGTTCTCACCCAACGTCAGTCAGAATTTATGGAAATAATAGCTCGTGTCAAGCAGTTTCGATTAATGGTGTTGGAAACGGTGCCGCGTTTAGTTCTTTAGTTAATACTACTGGGCCAAAAGATTGGCAAACCCTGAATCTTGGTAATCTTTCTGTATTTGATGGGCCTGATGGGAATAGGGAAACAGGTACACTTTTTAAGTGTTCGCTCGAAGCTGGTGGAATTATAGGCAATTTCACAGCAAAGTAAGGTTTCTGAAGGTAGATATTTGCCGTGATTGAATTTCTTAAATTGTAGTGCGATCGCGCTGTGGTGAAACAGCGCGGTTTTCTCCCAAAGAACTTTTCTACTTATTTCCGCATAACAACCCAAACCGAACTAACCCGCGTTCATAACCGCGACGCATCAACCCCAGCGATAACGCCCCTTGAATGGTAGTCCAACCGGCATTGAGTAAGCCCCAAAGTGCTTGGGGAGTAAACGCCGAATCAATTACTACATTCCAAAAAGGGGCGACGGCGGTTGACCAATCGGCGGTGCGAATATTGTTTAATGAAAGTTGACGTGCGATCGCTTCATACTCTGGTAAAGAAATCACATAAGGCAAACAATACACCCGATAAATATCCTGCAAATGCTTTTCTTCATCCGCCGTCAGTGGTAACTTATCAGTCGGTCGATGACACCAAGTCACCATAATTAACTTACCACCAGGTTTTAATACCCGATAACATTCCTGGAGAAACTTAGTTTTATCTGGCATGTGTTCGCCGCTTTCCAGCGACCAAACCAAATCAAAAGAATTGTCAGCAAAGGGCATTTCTTGAGCATTGGCGACTTGAAACTGAGTTTTCAGACTCAAATTAGCTTCCGTTGCGCGTTCCGTTGCTCTGGCAGCTTGCACAGGACTCAAAGTAATTCCTGTAGCCTTAGCATGAAACTTTTCTGCCAGGTATAAAGAACTACCACCAATACCACAACCCACATCGAGGATATTTTCTGCTGATTGTACCCCTGCCCAATTAAGCAGTTCTTCGATTAAATCAATTTGAGCTTGACGGCGGTCTTTTTTCTGGCTGCCATCTACACCGTAGTAGCCGTGGTGCATGTGTTCGCCCCAAATCTGTTCCCACAGACCAGAGGAAGCATCGTAGAACTGCTGAATTTGCTGGTAAAGTGTTGCACTCATGAAAAAAGTAGTATTGAGACGAATTAGAATTCAAAAAAAACATACAGGTAGGCTACCATGTATGTTTTTAATTAAATAAGGGTATTTTTACTTCCGGGGAAGGTAAACCGAGATTTATCTTCCTTGGAAAAATTTCTCAGTTTTACCTTAATAAACTTTTCTTGCTCGAATTTATACCAATAATCCCAAATATGGCTACAAATTCAAGCATGTGCCAACCCATATTAATCTAGCTTTCGTAATTCTGAATTTTGAATTAATTATGACCGTTTCTCGCACAGTTTGCCTGGGATTTTTGGCTGTCATCACTATAGGAACAATCTTGCTGATGATGCCTTTCTCAACTAGCGATGGTACTTGGAACGACCCTATTGTGGCGCTGTTCACCTCGACATCCGCAGTTTGTGTTACTGGCTTATCAGTGGTTGATCCTGGTACTTATTTTTCTTTTTGGGGTCAGCTGTTTATGACACTGTTGGTTCAGATTGGCGGTTTGGGCTATATGACAAGCACTACCTTTCTGATTCTGCTAATTGGACGCAAGTTTGACCTGCGACAAAAGGTAGCTATTCAACAAGCTTTAGACCGACCAGGAATGAGCGGGAGTGCCCAAGTTATCCGTTCAATTATTGCCACAACTTTAATTTTTGAAATTACAGGAATATTCTTACTTATACCAGCGTTTGTTCCAAAATATGGTTGGGATCGAGGACTTTGGTTGGCAATTTTTCATAGTATCAATGCTTGGAATAATGCTGGTTTTAGTTTATTTAAAGATAACTTAATTGGTTATCAGTCCTCTTTCTTAGTAGTCTTCACCATTAGCATATTGATTATCTTTGGGGGAATTGGCTATCAGGTAATTTTGGAAATGTATCTTTGGTTGCGCGATCGCATTCACAAAAAAACTAAAACCCAAGTTTTTACTCTAGATTTCAAAGTTGCAATCAGTACAACTCTGATATTATTACTAATAGGGATAGTAGCCTTTTTCTGTATAGAAATCAGAAACCCTGAAACATTTGGTTATCTAAATTTTCGGGACCAAATATTAGTAGCTTGGTTTCAATCGGTTACTCCCAGAACTGCTGGTTTTAACACCATCGATATTGGCAAAATGACTACTGCTGGTCTATTTATTACAATTGCGCTGATGTTTATTGGTGCAAGTCCAGGTGGCACAGGAGGAGGCATGAAAACAACAACCTTGAGAGTTTTGACCAGTTGTACTAAAGCGATTCTTCAGGGTAAAGAAGAAGTTTTGTTGTACGATCGCAAAATAGCAATAACTTTAATTTTGAAAGCTGTAGGTGTGTTAGTAGGATCGGTAGCGACCGTGATTTTAGCCACCATTTTAATTAGCCTCACAGATTCAACATTAGATTTTATTCAAATTTTGTTTGAAGTGGTATCAGCCTTCGCCACGGTGGGACTTTCTACAGGCATTACAGCAAGTCTCTCCACAGCAGCAAAGCTAATCTTAATTATCACGATGTACGTTGGAAGAGTAGGTGTTTTGCTACTGATGTCTGCTGTACTAGGAGATCCCCGTTCTACTAGAATTCACTATCCTGAAGAAAATTTACTCGTAGGATAGTTAGAGGAGAGAACATAGAGAGTGCGAGAGAAAAAATAACCAATGCCCAAACTGATAAAATATACATCTAAGGCAAAAAATAAAATTTTTAATTCAAGCTGTATAACCGTTTTTTGCCCTAAATACAGGGAGCCATAATAAGGATAAAAAGGGTGAATCTGTCATCATTAAGTTTTTTTCGCAGTTTACGTAAAGATAACCAGCAATTTGCTGTAATTGGGTTAGGTCGTTTTGGTAGGTCTGTCTGTTCCACACTGCACAATTTTGGTTATCAAGTGCTGGCAACAGATATTGATGAAAAACAAGTTTCAGAAGCATTAACTGAGGGAATAGTTGGTCATGCTTTGCAACTAGACTCTACAGAACCAGCCGCACTCAAAGAAGCTGGAATTTTTGAATTTGATACTGTAATTGTAGCGATTGGCAACTACGTTCAAGAAAGTATCATAACCACCCTAAATGTGAAAGAGGCTGGTGTACCTCACGTAGTTGCTAAAGCTTCTAGTGAAGTTCACCGTAAACTATTGCGGCGAGTAGGAGCAGATCATGTTGTTTTTCCTGAGTATGAAGCGGGTTGTGCTCTAGCGCGTACTCTTACCAAACCAGCAATTCTAGATCGGTTTGACCTCGACCCAGATAACAGTATTGTAGAGTTGATTGTGCCTGATGAATTTCATGGCAAAACCATCACCGAACTTCAACTTCGTAACCGCTACGGTTTAAATTTACTAGCAGTAAGTCAGGATGGGAAATTTCAAATTAATCCTGATGCTACCAAGCGTTTAGAGCGTGGTTCAGCAATGGTTGTTATTGGTTGCAATAAAGATATCAATCGTTTGCCGATTTAAAAAAATAGAGACGTGATTAATCGCGTCTCTACAGGAGTTATTCAATTTTAGATTTTAGATTTTCCTTTAATTCAAGTTGCGCTTACAGCGCACCACAGGTGCGATTCAAAATCTAAAATTGGCAGAGTTAGGAGTGATTTATTTATTCCTAACTCTGAGTTTTTTATTGTCCGACACTCGTTGACGTAGATTGTGATTCAACTGAGCCAGGGTTAGCGGGCGTTTCTGATTGATTTGGCGTCTGTGGCTCAGGTATTTGTACTGTAGAATCTGAACTCTGAGAAGGAGTAGCTGTTTGACTGGCTTGAGGTTGCTGTTGCCCACTTTTCTGAGCAATTTGCTGCATTAACTGCTCAATTTTCTGGGCTTGTTCAATGTTACCTTGCTCGCGATATTCATTGTGAGCGCGTTTCAAGACTCCACTGGCTTTTTTGAACTCGCCCTGATTATATAAAGTTACTCCCAAGTTATAGTAAGCTGAGGCACTTTTCGGATTTAGGCGAATCGCTTGCCGATAAACAGAAATAGCCTCAGGAGCTTGACCATGCATTGCTAGCAAATTTGCCATATTGCTGTAGGCTGCGGCATTTTTAGGATCTAGCTTCAAAGCTTGGCGATAACTGGCGATCGCAGGCTCGATTTGACCTTGTTGTTGTAAGGCGATCGCTAAGTTAAGATAAGCATTGGCATTGCTGCCATCTAAATTAATTGCTTGCTGGTATGCAGCGATCGCTTCCTCTAACTTTCCTTGTTCGTATAGCAACAAACCCAGATTATACAGCGCTGCCACCCTTGTGGAATCTATCACCAAGCTCTGGCGATAAGCGGTAATTGCTGCATCTTTTTCTCCTTGTCGGTGCAACACTAACCCTAAGTTGTAATAAGCTTCGCTAGAATTGGGATTAACTTTTATCGCCTCTGTAAATTCTTGTAAAGCTACATCCAGGCGATTTTGCTCTATCAATATATTACCGAGATAATTTCGTGCTGCTCCAAGGTTAGGATCTCGCCGCAACGCTTGGCGAAAGGCATATTCTGCACCTTGTAAGTCTTGGCGGTTATAGCGCGTAACTCCTTGCTGGAAAAAGCTAGCTGCTTCGAGATCCTGAGAAATTGCAGTTTCTGCCAGCAGCTTGCTAACTGGGAAATTAGTAATTGTCGGTGCAGCCAAGAGCAAAAATGCAGAACAGCCACCGAGTGTTACCTGACAAAATAAATTTAACCAATGAGAAAATAGGTATTTTTCAGACATTAATAGCAGACCTGTACTTATTTTTAACCTCTTATAAGTCAGAGTACCCACCACGAAAGAAAAAATTCCCAATTATCCAACTTTTAACACCTAATTCTTGTACAGACCCGATTAATCGCTTCTCTACTTCTAATTCTTGTACAGACGCGATTAATCGCGTCTCTCCCCACTCCCCGCTCCCGTAGCTGACGGCAAAATTAGCATGGCATCACCGAATGAATAAAAGCGATATCCAAAAGCGATCGCTTCGTTGTATATATTCAATAATCGTTGTCTGCCAATTAGGGCACTTACCAACATCAACAAACTAGAACGCGGTAAGTGAAAATTCGTAATCAAACCATCTACCACCCGCCATTGGTAGCCGGGATAAATAAACAAATCTGTTTTTCCGCAAAATGGTTGTAAATTCCCAGATTGAGCCGCCCCTTCTAAAGCCCGTACTGCCGTTGTTCCCACAGCAATAATTCGACCGCCAGCAGCTTTCGTAGCGCGGATTTGCTCTACTGTGGCGGCGGGAACTTCAATCCATTCTTCATGCATCTGATGAGTAGTTACGTCCTCTACTTCCACAGGGCGAAATGTGCCGACACCAACGTGTAGCGTCACAAAAGCTCGATTGATTTTGCGATCGCGCAACTGTTGTAATAATTCTGGGGTAAAGTGTAATCCTGCCGTCGGAGCTGCGATCGCTCCTGGTTGTTTAGCATAAACTGTCTGATACTGCTCATCAGCAGCTTCTGAGGTAGTGATATATGGTGGTAACGGTACTTCACCAAATACCTCTAACAGTTGCACCAAAGTCTTACCCTCTGGTACATCAAATTGCAACAAACGCCCCCCGGTTGCTGCATCTGTTTCTAGAACCGTAGCCGTTAGCTGGGGGCTACGAGCAGGAAGTAAGGGAGAAGAGTTTTCCCGTCTGCCCCCCGCACCCCGCCCCTCTGCCTCTTTTAAATGCCCAATCCCCGCTTCTCTTGGTTCAAAGATAATCTTTGCTCCCCGTTTGAAGCTTTTTCCTGGCTTAACTAAAGCTAACCAACAGTTATGCTGCCGTTCTTCCAACAGCAACACCTGGATTTTCGCACCAGTGGATTTATGACCATAAAGCCGCGCTGGAATAACTCTTGTATTGTTCATAACCAACAAATCACCAGAGCGCAACAGTGCAGGCAAATCATGGAAAATATGGTGTAGAGGTGCTGTTTCGATGCCTGTAGTTGGAGAATCAACTACCAGTAACCGCGAACTATCTCTAGGAACTGCTGGGTTTTGGGCAATGAGTTCTGGAGGTAGTGTGTAGTCATAGCTAGCTACCGAGCAATCTAATTCAAAATCTTTTGCTTGTGGACGAGATGTATCTTTCAAATTAACTTGTACTAGTTTTTGGTTTATTTAGTATTTATACTCTCTTAAAAAGGCTGAGTTAAGTTTTCCCTTCTAAAGGAACTTTAAGGCATCTTTACTCAGTTTTGCCGCTAGGCTATAAGATTGTTACTATTAAGTAACACGGAAAATTAACATAAAATTTGGGTAAACCTCCCCATCTAAAAACGGGGGCTTTTACCCTACCGGGAACAGGCACTGATTGACGAATATAGATATGTAGGATTGGCTTTGATCCCAAGCACCAACAAACATGGAATACTTGTACTATCTGGCAAATGCCAGTCTAACCCTGAGGGTCGTTCAACACCTCCACGCTAGACCCCAGACACCAGTTTCGTTCGTCACCGTAATTCATCAAATTGATGGCTGGGTGGTTAGGATCAAACTCAAAGGTCAAGTCTCGCCCCAAGAAGATGGCGACTTTCGCGCTTTTCTAAATGAATTAGGAATTAGCTACGAACCGCCAATGAGGGTGCAAATGGCACTTTGGAGTTTGGAAGCTGGACAGTGCCCTGTGGATGTGATGCGTCGTTATCAAGTAGCGATCGTTTCTCATGGTAGCCCAGAAAGAGACGAAATTGAAGCGTTCCGGCAGCAGTTTGTCCGGGGCTTAGGTTACTGTCCAGAAACTTTAGCGTGAGACTATTTGGTTGTAACGCTACTACAAAATTATTGGTCATTGGTAATTAAGATATTTTATCGATTACCGATTAACCATTATCAATTGAAGAGTCAAAAGCTGCCAGAATGTATTCTTGCAGCTTAAACTTATATCCTGGTACTGATGAAGTAGCCAGAGCTTCTTGATTTGCTGTAACCTCAGTCAGATTTTTTATCCTGTGGCAGTAGACAATAGCAACATCAAATCGACAAGAATAATCTGCCTTCTCAGGATACTGGGCTAAGAATATTTCAGCTGTACGCCAGATTTTTGCTTGCTTTTGTAGAGTGATTGCGCCTCTTCCCCCGGCATCCCAACTACCTGAACTGCGGGTTTTGACTTCAACAAATGCCAATAATGAGTGCTGAGTTTTGATTTCTCCTGCTGCGCCTCTGCTCCCCCGGTTACTGAGCGCAGTCGTTGGCGCAGCCTCTCGTAGAGAAGTATGCTCCCCTGCACTTCCATCATGTTGAGCAATAATATCAATTTCCCCCCAGCGGCTAGAAAAGCGACGATGGAGAATTATCCAACCAGTAGATTGCAACCATTGGGCTACTAGGTCTTCTCCTAATGAACCAATATCTGGATAATGAGATGGAGGAAGGTTAGCCATTGACTAATAAATATCATGAATTCTGTGAATTCTAGGTTAAGCGATGCCTGCGGCGGGCTACGCCTACGCACAACGGGTTCTACACTCAACTTATCCAGCACTGAGTTGGAATTGAAGCGTAAAACAAACCATTACACTTGGGCAAGTATACTCAGCTTATTCCTTTGGGGAATAGTTAGCATCACCGCAGCGGTCGGTTTTGCTCCAACAGCTTTGGCACTTGAATATAACAAAGAAATTTTGGTTGAGGCTGATTTTTCAGGACGTGATTTAACAGACTCTAGCTTTACTAAAGCTAATCTTCGCCAGAGCAACTTCAGCCGAGCTAATTTGAACGGTGTCAGTTTCTTTGCAGCAAATTTAGAGTCGGCGAATTTGGAGGGTTCTGACTTGAGAAATGCCACTTTAGACTCAGCTCGTTTAGTCAGAGCAAATTTGACAAATGCACTGTTGGAGGGTGCTTTTGCTGCTAACGCCAGATTTGATGGTGCAGTCATTGACGGTGCAGATTTTACCGATGTGCTACTGCGTCCCGATGAGCAAAAAAAATTGTGCAAACTTGCCAAAGGGACTAATCCGATTACAGGACGAGATACGCGTGACACGTTGTTTTGTCCTTAGTATTTTTTAGCTGGGAATTGGGATTGGGGCATTGCTTATTCCCCATTCCCTACTCCCTACCCCCCATTCCCTACTCATAAAATATTGAGCAACTACCAACCACTAGCACCAATCTTTTGACAAACAATTTGCATTCCTTTGCCTGGTGAAGAATTAGCTACAAAAGGTATTTCTCCTTTTTCCTTATCCTCTTCAAGTAGCTGTCCCTCCGAACCATAAATGGCAATGCGATTCCGAAAAAGCCGTGATTCTGTACATGATGCATCGAAGGTAGTTTCGAAGATGCCATCACCATACATTCCATAAAGCTTGTATGTAGTGCCTTTTATAGTTTCCGTATCCAGAGCTACACTGTTTCCTAATTTGTCATGCCCTACAGTGATATATCTTTGTGCATCTTGTGCGATGGCTGCGCCAACACCTCCGGTGATCGCACTGCCATTACTTAATAAAATAGCGATCACTCCTACCATACCGCCTAACTTAAAATACATACAGTTTCAAAATATCAGATTTCATATATTTCTACCCGCGATCAAAGCGGTTCTGGCAGGGTAAAAGCACTGAAATCAATATATAGCGAGGTATTATAGTAACTCTTAATACCTGATGGGAAGCGTAAAGCACTAGATAAATAGCTGCAATACTTCACTTTTCAATAACTTGAGGCTGTTTTTGCTATGTTCTGCATGGCTCCATCTTTTGGGTTTGGCAGTGGGGCGATCGCATCTGTGTTCAAATGGGAACCATAAGAAAATAAGCAAATCCTTCAAACCCTGTAGTTATCGCCTCAAAGCAGCAAATAGTAAAAAAGCTTGAACAATGACTAAAGTAAGAAACTTTAGCGCGGCATTTCTTATCAATGGTTGGTACAGCCCAGCAATATCAAAGGTTTTGAGAGCATCTTCCTCGCATTTTTCTTGCGCGGTATTGGCTCCTGGATGATCGCAAATCAGGGAAAGATTAAACCGATAGCATTGCAGCTTGATCTCAGGTTTGGGGTCTATTGCTCCTCACGCTCCAATTAAAAGCGTAAGTAGCTGCCAAGCATAAATTTACGTGTATTCTGCTTAATTTGCTACAATGAAGCGAATCAAAACTCAATTCATATAGTAAGTATAGTAATATAGGACATGCATCTTGAGCAAACGCAACAGAGAATAAGAAATTTAATGTCATTTTTTGTGACAGAGATCAAGGCTGCTACAGCGATGGAGAAAACAGATATAAACAAAGTATCTGAGAATGTATTAATACCTCTCTTCGCAGAAATTTACGGCTTTGAAAATCTTAAAAACTTGAATTTTACAGAAGGTAGCAACTTTCCTGGTATTGATTTAGGTGATGAAACAGCAAAAGTTGCTTTTCAGATTACAGCTACGCCTAATATTAACAAGATAAAGCACACATTAAATAAATTTATCGAATATGAATTATATAATAAATATGATAGATTAATTATTTATGTTTTGCTAGAAAAGCAAAATTCTTATTCAAATAAAGAAATTAATAAAATCATCCAAGGTAAGCTTAATTTCAATCCCAAGCAAGATATTTTGGATTATCGTGACGTACTCAAAGCTATTAATAAATTTCAAATTGAGAAAGCATTAAGCATAAAAACCCTTTTGGAAGCAAATTTTGGCACTGGTAAAATGCAAGTTGAGAGTAAAGAATTAGTAGATGGTTCTCATAAAAAATTAAACTCAGAACTTGAGGAGACTTTAAAACTGTATTTTACGAAATGTTTTGAGGATGATGAATTTGCAGAATTAGACCAAGCAGGCGAAACTGATCCAGAAAGTCGTACATTGCTAGAACAGATATTTATTGATCTTGATATTAAAATTAGAGGTGAAAAACCTATTAAGTTAAGGTTAGAGGATTTGCCTGAATCAACCAGAAGAAAATTTTTTTACTTAGAAGAAGCAGATGACATCCCTTTTTGAATCCCTTTTTGAAACAGATCAATCTACTAATCTCACTGTCATGGATTGTCTTTTGGAAGAGTATTATACTAGGGTTGTAGTTATTGGTGGCCCTGGGAAGGGGAAATCTACACTGGGGCAGCAGTTAGCGCAGGTACATCGTGCCAAGTTGATTGGAAAAAAAGATTATCAATCTAAAAAACCTAAAACTGTAAGGATTCCCTTTCGGATTGTACTCAAGCACTTTGCCCAATGGCTTGCTAAAAAGCCTGATTTGGATAGCTTAGAAGCTTATATAGCTGAGAGGATGGGCGTACTAACCTCACGGACTAACTTAGTATCCCCAAAAGATATTCAAGATATTCTTTGCTGCCGTCCTTGCCTTTTGATTTTAGATGGACTGGATGAAGTCGGAATTACTGAATTACAAGAGAAGATGCTGGTACGCATTAAAAACTTCCTATCAGTAGCAGAAAGTTTAAATGCTGATTTAATGGTAGTAGGAAGTTCTAGACCAAAAGAATTTGATAAACAGTATAAAAGTTACTTTAATACTAAAGAATTTTTGCATTTAGAACTAGTCGATATGTCAGCCCAAAAAGTTAATGAATATGCTGATAAATGGGTATTAGCAAAAAAAATAAAAGATGAAGAAAAACAAAGAATAATTTCTACTCTTGAAGAATGCCAGCAAGATACCAATACCTCTGCGTTACTAACAAGTCCTCTTTACGTAACAATTATCCTACTTATTATCAAGAATCGTGGTCGTCCTCCCAGTCAAAAAGAAGATTTATTTAATAAATATTGGGAGATTATATTTGCTAGAGAACAAAGTAAAGATAAGGGAATTATTAAAAGTGATGAGTCGCTCTTATTTGGATTACATTCTTACTTAGGATACTTACTGCATCACCGAGCAGCAAAAGAAAACGTTCAATCGCGCTTACCTGAAAATGACTTTAGAGATGCTGTTTGTAAATTCCTACGTCAAGAAGGCAAGCGTTCCACTGCTGAAACCATAAATTTTAAGATGGAAACCTTGGTGAAGGATGGTGATAGATTAGTTTTGATTACTGAAGCTAATGATTTGTTTGGTTTTGATATTCGCTCTTTTCAAGAATTCTTTGCAGCGGTTCATTTAGTAGAGAATGCCGAGGATACTGCTCAACGTTTTGAAAGCTTAAAAAATATTATTTATTTAGCACACTGGCGGAATGTTGCTTTATTTTTCGTTGGTCGTATTGCTCGGAGCCATAAGGGAGAAGCTAATAAGATTTTAAGACTCTGTAAAGAGATAGACCAAACAAAAACAAATCATTATTTACGACCAGGAGCTTGGTTTGCGCTTGAAGTAGCAAGCGATGGGGCTTTTAGTAAAATTAATCCAGATTTACAATATGAATTTATAGAATACGGACTAAAAGTTTTAGACACGGGGCTAACTACAGAGCAACAAGAAGCATTGGAATCTTTCATAGAGCAATTATCTCAAGAAGATAAACAAGAATCATTGCATCCTCTTCTAGAAGAGAAGTTGCGTTCTTTGCCAGATTCATGCTCAGAAACAGTATTAGAACTTTATGGTCAACATTTTGGAGCAAAAAAACCTTTCCAAGATAAGATTAATGCTCTGCTTCAAACTCAACGAGAAACAACTGTAATTACTGCATTGTGTCTTGCTATGAGCTATAAATCTGAGCCTTCATGGATGGTAGAAACATTACAAGATTCTTGGGACTACTACAAAAAAATATTTAGTGAGCGTGGATTCTCTTCGTCTGAAATAAAAATGTGGTTAAGCTCACTTGAATATACTGAGGCAGTTCTGAAAAATTGGTCAATTTCTGAAGACCAAGCAAACGAATTAGCAGAAATACTTTCTTTAGAAGTGTATTATAATTCTTCAAGTTCTGAGCAAAAACTTATCGGGGAGTTCCTAAAACCAAAAACGCTTTCTGAACAATTAATATTATTGCTGAGATGCTCTAGATTATTGATCGAGTTGTCCATGAAAACTAATAAACGCAGAAATATTTTAATATATGGAGAGGAACAAGATATCTCACAACATGCAACAGCTATAAGAATGATGAGGATTGGGCTAGAACCATCTGACTCTATGCCTAAAGAAGTTATCGATAATATAGAGGAGCTATTGCAATGCCATAACTTAATACCCAGGCTAGAAGTAAGTTTATGGTCGTTACTTTGGTTTTTCAAAGAGCCTCATCTTGATCATATATCTGTCTTTATGGAAAGATTAAAATTAATTCACCGCACTTCATCCCTTTCTAATAAATGGTGGCGTTCTTTTGCTTTAATAAAAAATTGGCCTCTTTTGAATCTAGCCGTGGATAAACAATTAGTTGAAGACCAAGATAGTGTTAATAGATTATTACCCTTCTTGGAAGCTAAAAAACAGATAGCTATTTTTAAAGAAATAGAGGAGGCTATTCTCAAATATAAGCGGCAATCAGATGATAGGCAACATTTACAAAAAATTATAATAGCAATACATACGCAGATTGGATTAGATGAACTTTTGCCTGAGTTATTACCATTAGCTAATCAAATAGGCATAAGTGTTGAAGATTTAGCAGAAGCATATATTTATAGTCCTATTAGCTTCAGTACATTGAAATGCGGAAGTGATGAACTCTACAAAATCTTAACGATTGCTGAAGAGGCTATAAAACAGCATAAAAGATTAAGTAGAATATTAATGAATCTGATTGAACTTAAGTGGTCATCAGATCCAATCTTCTTAAGAAAAACACAGGACATTTTAGAATTAATTCTTACTACTTGGTCGCAATCTTTAGACGACACTATTACTAACTTATGTTGGGTTTACTTCCTAAAAATATTAAGTTATGATACTCCGACTCAAAGAATAATACTGCTTGTGTTTAATACTCTACCTCTTAAAGAAATTTTACTTAACAAAAGAGAGTTTTATCGGAGTGGCATTTCTAATAATTTTTTATTGAAATCTACAGATGTATTAGAATCATTTCTTAGTCATGAGGATGAAAATGTTCGTATAGGGAGCGTATTCCTTTTATATCTAATTTTTCGTTCGTCAATGAAATCTTATAAATTCTCCAAGAAAGCAGAAATACAAGAAGCCATTAATCTTTGCTTTAATGCAGATGCAGGATGGAGTCTGATAAATTCTGACAGTAACAAGCATTCTTTACTAGGGATTTTATACTTAACTTTGTCAGATTATCCAATTGAGAATATTAATTATAGACAAATGTTATTAGCAGCATTGCAACAAACTCAAATAATCGAGAAAGAGGAAGCTTGGGTTAAGATGCTAAGAGAGATTCAAATGCCTGTTGATAAGCATGAGACATGGCATAAACTGTTAGAAGAAATTTTAAAAAAACCTTGGAATTATAGCAATTTAGTATTGAGTGCAGCAATGGAGCGATATCAAGAAACCAGTAATAATAACGATACACTATAAAATTCAAAAAGCTTGAACAAAGAGCGATCGCAATATTGAGCAGGAACTAGCTAAAAAATAGCGATCGCACTCCACCAACGACCCCTTAATCAATCAGGCTATTCAATCCCCGTTTTTTAACTAGGTGCAACAGCTTAAGAGCAGTTCCACTGGGACGCTTCTGACCAATTTCCCACTTTTGAACCGTTGATAGACTTGTATTCAAAATCGCAGCAAATACTGCTTGGCTAACATGAGATGATTCACGTATTTCCTTAATTTGCTTAGGTTCTAGCGGTTCAATCACAGACAAGCACAGACTGTCGAATTCACGCAATGTAGTTTGATCCATCAGTCCAGCCTTGTGCAGCCCCATAGCCGTTTCGTGAACGGCTTCAAGAATCGCTGATTTCTTCTTCGCCATTGCAAATTACCTCCATCAATTCATCTTCCAGCTTGGCCTTTTCGAGATCCTCTAGCGTGTAAGATAACAGCACCGATGACAGCTTTTTTAATGCTTCTTCTTCTTTTTTGTTAATGTTGCTGCGCTCGTTTTTCGGGAAGCCGAAAACAAAAAACCAGCAATCTCCCTTGTTGCTGGCGACTTTTACCTCCAAATTTATTTAACACTTCTAAACCACTCAGTAATTCCCTGAGCGATCGCTTTTGCCATTTTCTTCTGTTCTTCTGGGTTCACCACCTGCTCAAATTCATCGGGATTGCTCATAAAACCCAATTCTAGTAACACCGATGGCGCAGCTGTCGGACGTGTCAGCGCCAGATTATCCCAAAACACACCATAAGAAGGTTTGCCGAGTTTTTTGACTACATAGGTCTGTAAAAATATGGCGAGGCTGTGTGCTTGAGGTTGATACCAAAAAGCGGCAAATCCCTTGATTTTCTCGGCATCGCCATCATCCGGTAGGGAGTTATGGTGTATGGAAATAGCGATCGCAGGTTCTTCTTGACTGATAATTGCTTGACGTTCTACTAGTGAAACCTCTCGATCGTCCTCCCGTGTCATCACTACCGTTGCCCCTCGCTTCACCAATTCGTCCCGCAACAACTTGGAAACTACCAAATTGACATCTTTTTCTAAATATCCAGTTGGCCCACTGGCACCAGATTCTTTACCGCCATGCCCTGGATCTAGTACAATCTTGAAATTAGCTAAAGGCTTGCGTCTTGTGTTCCCGATTTTAGGTGGATGACGCAAAGCCAAAACCAGGGTTGTACCGTCGTATCTCAGCTTATATCCCCACTGTTGAGCTTTTTTGAGGTTAAAGGTGTATTTTACTTGTCCTGGAGCTTCCTGTTGCCAGTCTAGGCGATTAATTAGGGGGTTGTCATCCAGGCGAATTATGTCTGTTTGGGCAGTGGTATTGTAGAGAGTGAGAGCGAGAGTTTGCTCACTTTGTTGTACGCTCACGGGTACGGGAACTTGCAAGGGGAAAACTATCTCTGTCGCACTAGGGAGTTGACGGTATCCGACACTGCGAATTATTGTCTGTGGCGGAACTGCACCAGGTAGAATGCGGGTTTCTTTACTATTAATCCAAGCGCCATAATCTAGGCGCAACCATTCACCTTCCCTACCTGTAACTGTTGCGCGTGTGCCTTTGGGCAGTGGTGTGAGTCGGGAATAATCGGTGCTAGGGCCAGTACGAGCAACGCCTGATTCTACTGTAACCTCAGAAACTGGCAACTGCGATCTTGAGAGGATTTCAATCTTACCAGATCCTGGTTGAGTTATGGTCTTGCCATCAAGCGTCAGTTGAAATTGAGGTTTTCCCAGATCGGCGGCTGTTGCCACTGTGGTGCAACCTTGATAGTTGCCTACGCTAGACTGGGCATGAGGCTGATTTTGCCCTGTCAAAGCTGCCAAATTACTTGGTAGTTGTGCTTGTTGAGGTTGCGGTAAAAGGGCAATAGTTTGATTAGTGAGGGTTACAGAGACATTGGCGTTAGGGGGTGCGATCGCAGTAAAACAAATTACTTCTCCTGGTAATCTGGCAATGTCAACTGCGGGAGTCAGGGAATCTTTCGCAAAGGCTACCCCCTGTGGTAGTTCAGGGCTAGCGTTAAGCCCGATCACCTTAATTTTAAGTTCTTGATTCTGGTGACGCACAGTAAAAAGATTCTCCCCCAACTGCAAGGGGAAACTAGGGGAAAAATGGCCAGCTTTGCTGCGGTTAATTGGCTTACCATTGATCAAAACCTGACCATCTGGTGGTGCAGTGCCGAGAAAGAAGATTTTTTGGGCACTTGTCTGGTAGTTTGTCTGGGGAAAAACAACTATAAGAGATGGATCTGCCAATGCTACCGAGGAGGTGAGAATACAGCTTAATATTACTAATCCTAAGAGTTTTTTCACAGCAAATCACAGAAGATGACACCACAACAACTGTGGCACAATGACGGGATGTATTTTTAGAAGTTGTTAGAAATTCAAACTACTATGACTAAGTTTATCTTTGTTACTGGAGGCGTAGTTTCCAGTATTGGTAAGGGCATTGTAGCAGCAAGTTTAGGGCGTTTGCTCAAGTCGCGCGAATATTCGGTGTCGATTCTCAAACTCGACCCTTATATCAATATCGATCCTGGCACGATGAGTCCCTTTCAGCATGGGGAAGTATTCGTTACCCAAGATGGTGCGGAGACAGATTTGGACTTGGGGCATTACGAACGCTTTACCGATACTTCGATGTCGCGCTTAAATTGTGTGACTACTGGCTCGATTTACCAGGCAGTCATCAATAAAGAACGGCGCGGAGATTACAATGGCGGTACTGTACAGGTAATTCCTCATATTACCAATGAAATTAAAGAGCGGATTCTGCGAGTTGCTAAAAGTACAAACCCTTCTGTAGTAATTACAGAAATCGGCGGGACGGTGGGAGATATTGAATCACTGCCGTTTTTGGAAGCAATTCGCCAGTTCCGTAAAGAAGTGGGACGGCAGAATGTGCTGTATATGCACGTAACACTGGTGCCGTGGATTGCCTCTGCGGGTGAAATGAAAACTAAGCCAACACAGCATTCAGTTAAAGAACTGAGATCCATTGGTATCCAACCAGATATTTTAGTTTGTCGGAGCGATCGCCCTTTACCCAAGGGATTAAAGCAGAAATTGTCGGGATCTTGCGATGTACCGGAAGAATGCGTCATCACTTCCCAAGATGCCAAAAGTATCTATGAAGTACCGCTGAATCTAGAACGGGAAGGAATGGCAGAACAAGTGCTGAACTTGCTGCAAATGGAACAACGTAAACCAGATTTGACGCAGTGGCAAACCCTGGTACAACGTTTACATAGTCCCAAGCACGAGGTAGAAATTGCCATTGTTGGTAAATATGTGCAGTTAAGTGATGCCTATTTATCTGTAGTGGAAGCGTTGAACCATGCTGCAATCTCCACTTATGGCAAACTGCGTCTGCGTTGGATAAATTCAGAAAATTTGGAAACGGAATCAGCCGAAAATTATCTTGAAGGTGTCGATGGCATAGTTGTACCAGGAGGTTTCGGGGTTCGGGGAGTCGATGGCAAAATTGCCGCCATTAAATACGCCCGCGATCGCCAAATTCCCTTCTTGGGTTTATGCCTGGGTATGCAATGTTCTGTGATTGAATGGGCCAGAAACGTAGGGGGATTAACAGATGCCAATAGTGCTGAATTTGACCCTTATACAATCGATCCGGTAATAAATTTATTGCCAGAACAGCAGGAAGTTGTGGATTTAGGGGGTACAATGCGCTTAGGGCTATACCCTTGTCGTGTTCTCCCTGATACTTTAGCTTTTAAGCTCTATCAAGAAGATGTGATTTATGAACGACATCGACATCGGTATGAGTTCAACAATGCTTACCGCGATTTGTTGTTAAAGTCTGGCTATGTAATTAGTGGTACTTCTCCCGATGGACGTTTAGTTGAAATTGTGGAATTAACCAAGCACCCATTCTTTCTTGCTTGCCAATTTCATCCAGAATTTCAATCACGCCCCAGTACACCTCATCCTTTATTTAAAGGATTCATTCAAACAGCGATCGCTCTTTCCCTTTCGACATCTAGCACACCAACACCATTGGAGGTGTCATAACAATTCAAAATTCAAAATGACGCTCTCTACGAGACGCTGCGCGAACGCGGACTCGCTAACGCTGCGCTAACAAAATTCAAAATTAATTGCAACATTAACTTAAGACTTCAGTATATTTGGACATCCAGGGTGCATCATTCGTAAATTTCGGACTTGAGGAGATGTTGTGGCGTACTGGGTGAAAATCCTTTACGAGAGGAAAGAATATGTAGTAAATTTTGAACGTGTCCATGCTTTTTGTTATGAACTGAATGGCAGAGTTACTTTTTGGCTACCCGATAGTGCCATTCCCATAATAATTAACCCACAAAATAACCTGGAAGATTATCAAAAAATTCTCGATTATTTAGAATGTGTGACAGGATTAGAATTAGAGCGTGCCCACTGGGTAAAAATAATTTACGAAAAAAATGAATATGTCATTAATCTCAACTGCATCAGTTCCTTTTGTCATGAACCGAACGGCAGGATAACTTTTTGGTTGCCAGATGGCACTATTCCTATTATCATCAACCCTGTGAGTAATCCTGAATCTTATGAAAAAGTTGTGAAATACGTTCAAAAAGCAACAGGATATTCTTTGTCATGAAATTTATGTGTAGCAGAACAAAGTAACAATAAAGTTCAAAAACAGATATATTATCTTCCCAGTATTAAAAATCGTTTGTGGAAGTTTCTGCTCAATTAGCCTAGTTATTGAATCATCTTTTTTGTAGAGTTATCTAATAAAAAAATTATCACTTTAGTGGTAAGGTGCTAATTATAAAATTGCGTATAGCTCACTGCCATTCATCAAAAATTTGTTTTATCCGCTCAATTGCCGTGTCTGCTGCTTCTTCTGGAGATATGCTATTGACAACTATTCCATTGAGAGCCTTACCCCAAATATTCTCTTCTAAAACTAGGCTGTAAGCAGGGTTTTGAACAATATAAAATGGGCGAGTATCTTTAGTTAGTGTTTGAGTTGCAGTGAAAAGATGAGGATCTGCTGGATTTGTCCAAAAAGGATCTTTCCAAACAGACTTCATTACTGGTAGATACCGACCTCCGGTAGCTTTGAGATAGTTTCCTATGATCTCAGGTTTAATTAAATACGCGAGAAAGTCTTTAGCTACCTTCTGGTTTTTAGACTCGGCAAACAAAACTATTTCATTAATCGAGACTAAGAAGCGCATCGGTTTACCATTAGGTTTGTTCGGAAATTCTAGGATACCAAGCTTGTTACGATAGGTGTCAGAATCTTGGCGGACAGCAGCAGAAATCGAGAGTGAACTGTTAGGCGTCATAACCACGCCACGATTGAGCAAGCTGCGATTATTGTCTGGATTTAACCAGTTTACTGCCTCTGGTGGTACGTAGCCCTGCTGGAAAAATTTCGCATACCACTCTAAGCTTTCAACAATACCTTGATGCACCTTAGGATCGTTGAGCATAAGTTGACCCTTGGAGTCTAAAATTTGGACATTGTATGCCTCTAAAATCTGCTCAAACAAGTAGTAGGTATCTGTAGATCCAGTGGAGAAAGGAAAGCCTAACCCGTAAATATTCTGTTTTTGCTGTGCGCGCAAATCGTCCTGGACTTGTTTCCAAAACTCCCAGAAAGCATCCCACTCTTTAGGGATATCATTTTGAGTTCGACCTACTTTCTCTAGTAAGTCTCGCCAGTAGAAGATGTGAATTGTTAATTGATTAATTGGGACTGCATAGTAACTCGGCTTCTTGTCAACGTTGTTATATAAACGAACTGCTTCCAACACACCTTCAGAATAAATACTTTTGACTGGCTCAATTACATCAGAGACATCTGCCAATTTACCTTCCCAGGCAAGACGTGGATACAGCTCCCTCTCAGCACTGCTATTTATGACGAGATCGGGTGAATTACCTGCCTGAAGTGCCCTTTGAGTCTTTTGTGGTAACTCATCATTAGTATAGAAAGTAAGTTTAATTTTGTTGCCGCTTTGCTGTTCCCAGTTACTAATAATCTTCTGGAGCGCTTCATCCTCTTCCAAGGTATAACCTTTATCTGACCAAATCTTCAGGACTTTACTGTTAATAGGAGAACTGGTGACTGAGGATTGGTTAGATTTTAAGATATTAATGCAGGCAAGAATTATCAAGCTGAGTATCAATGCCACGAGTACGTAGCGATGGCTAGCTCTTATTAGCATTACAGTAAAAGTTTGCTTGACTCTTTGCTGATTCTTCAAGCCTTTAGCCATTGGACTGGCTTTGGTTCTGAATAACATGCTCATTTTATGATTTTTGCCAGAAAAACATCTTTACTGCATCTTCTGACATTACATAGCGCTTATTCAAGCTTAAATAGTTGCTTTTCACTCACTTTTTACCATCAGTCAGAATTGTTAAGTAAGTGGGCAAGAATAAATTAAACTATGTTACCTAATGTAAAACTAATTAAACTATCTCTTAGAGGTTGTTTGAAAAGTGTTTCGCTGTGACTTTAGGCACTTTTAGATCCCCCCTAACCCCCCTTAAAAAGGGGGGAACCGGAATCAAAGTCCCCCTTTTTAAGGGGGATTTAGGGGGATCTAAAATTTTTGATACCGACAAGAGGACTTTTCAAACATCCTCTTAGTTAGATCTGAATTTTTCTTCTAATTTGTAAAGACAGATGTCTCTAGTTGGGGTTGTTTGAACCCTAATTTAAAATCTTGAATAGTTTTGCCATGCCAACTTTGCTGCACCTACTATCCCTGCAAAATTGCCTAACTCCGCTGGCAATATTTGTAAACCCTCTCGTGATAAAGGCTGCACTCGCTTCTCAATTTCTGCCTTCACACTTGGTAAGAAAAACTTAAAGCTACCACTGATACCGCCACCAATCACGATCGCTTGTGGTGTGAGTACATAAATTAAACTCGTCAAACCAATTCCCAAATTAATACCATATTCTTGCCAAAAAGTCAATGCTGCGGCATCTCCTTGTTGGGCAAGAAAACCCAATTCGATGGGTTCCTTAAGAGTGCGACGGCGAATTGCAGTAGCACAGGCATATTGTTCGAAAGAGCCTCGATTGCCACTATTACAAATTGGGCCATCAGGATTTAAGGAAATTAAACCCAATTCCCCGGCGGCTCCTTGATGTCCAATAAATAGTTTGCCATCAAGGATAATTGCGCCACCAACCCCAGTTCCTAAAGTTAGCAGAATCAGATTTTGAAAGTGGCGACCGGCTCCCAGCCAAGCTTCTCCCAAAAGAGCGCAATTAGCATCATTAGCGATCGCAGTCGGTTTGCCAGTTTTAGCTTCTAACCAGTCTGCTAAAGGCACATCGATCCATCCAGGTAAGTTAATGGCGATTTTGGCAATGCGTCCTGCGGCATCGGATGGGCCAGGAGTACCAACACCAATGGCAACAGCTTGATTATCTGGATCAATTTGAGCGATCGCATCTACCAACACCGCCAACACTGCTTCCGGCGTTGTTGGTTGAGGAGATACCACAGTCAAAGATTGCAGACAAGTACCATCATCTGCAAAACGCCCCAGCTTAATTGCTGTTCCCCCGACATCAATGCCAATTACTTGAATTTTGTCATTTGTCATTTGTCATTTGTCATTTGTAATTGGGTATGAGGCATTGAGCATTGGTAATTGGTGAACAGTTATCACCCATTGCCTATTCCCTATCATCGAGTTCAAAATCAACAATTCGTCAGGGTTTTAGGATTTGGCACGAAAATATTCTAAATTTTCTGTCCTATTGGGTGCGACTCGTAAATTAGCAACAGTCATAGTACGAACACTAGATTGCTCTTGCCAAGCCGTGATTGGCGCACCTCTTAAGATACCAGCAAGAGCAAAGGAAAGGATAAACCCGCCAGTAGCGGCAGCAATTAACGTTAGATTATCTTTCATACAAATCTCTGTATTGTTTATTTGTCATTTGTCTTTTGTCATTTGTCTAAAATTAATGACCAATGACCAATGACTAATGACTATTGTCGGATTCTATTTTCTCTCCGTAATCGGGGATTGACAAATTCATTTAACCCCTCACCAAGTAGTGATAACCCTACCACCATAAATGTCATCGTTAAACCAGGGAAAAGTGTAGTCCACCAAATCCCAGTAGGTAGAGCTTCTAGGGCTTGTTTTAAATCATGTCCCCATTCTGCCACTTCTTCGGGAAGTCCTAGCCCCAAAAAACCCAAACCGCCCAACACCAAAATCGCATCAGCGGCGTTGAGTGTAAATAGAACGGGTACGCTTTGAATGACGTTGAAAAACAGATAACGAGAAAGCACAACCCAAGTGGAAGCGCCCATTGCTTGAGCAGCTTCGATGAACACTTCGGTTTTCACGCTCACGGTGTGGTTGCGGACAACGCGATAATATTGGGGGATGTAGGCAATGCTAATAGCGATCGCTGCATTCAATATCCCACGCCCCACCACAAACGCCAGTGTCACAGACAGCAGTAGCCCTGGTAGAGTGTAGATGCTATCCATAATAAATAGCAGCACCTTATCCAACTTGCCGCCGAGATAACCACTCAGCATCCCCAAAGGCACACCGATAATCATACTCAGCGCCGTTGCCAAAATCACCACCTGCAAAGCAGCTTGAGCGCCGAACAATGTTCGGGAGAACACATCATAGCCGAGGCGACTAGTACCAAACCAATGTTTAGCTGAGGGTGGCTCGTGAATTGGATTAGAGAGAAAATCTTTCGGGTTTTGCAGCCATCCCCAAGCCTGCAATACCGGAGCGAAAAATGCCAGGAAGATGAAAAATAGGGTAATGGCTAACCCGATGAGCATGAGTTTTTGGGAAAGATTGAGACTTTTGCCAAACTGCAAAAATGTCGGTAGTCGCCGTTTTGTAATGGCCATAAAGCGATCGCCTGGAGCAAAGCTTGATACGCTGACCATTTTACATATTAGATAGGGGATTGCGTAAACATCCTGAATAAAAGTCCGACTACCTCACACTGGATACAGAGCTAGACTGAGTTAGAGGTGAAATTATGCCTGATTTTTGCCAAAGCTTTTAACTACGATTCAGAGTACTACTATATTCGCCATCGTCTTTATCAACAAATCAGTCATCTTGATGATGCAGCCTTTGATTTTTTGGCTCTTCAGTATTTTAACTGTTGTCTTAGCTGTTAATACATATTTAATATGTAGCACAATATTTTCTATTATCTTAGTCATTGTGAAACCTCTTCTACAGACTTACTTAGAACAAGAAATCTGGATACTGGTAAGAGATAAGTGGTATTTCGCCACAATTATCGGAGTTTGGGATGATTTATTGTGCTTTAAACATAGAACTTACAACAAAGATACAGAAGAAGATACTTTCTGGGAAATGGTTGTGAAAATCAGCGAAGTAATTGCTATTGATAAAATTAGGTCTATTATTAGTAGAAAACCAGAGATGCTTATTTCACGGCTATTAGAAACTGAGCAAGATACAAGCGATCGCCATCAAGATAAGGAATATTAATTAGCTCAATTTTGGATTTATGCTCGTCCTTTGCACCTGTCTCAAGATGCAAAGGATGAGCAGTGAAGTTGTCCGCTTTCTGTCTTTTTGCTTATCTTATCATCACTAAAACTTGATATCCTAAGTACACGGCTTCTTGTATAGAATGGGTAATTAAGGCTCTCACTTAAGCGAACTATAGCAATCCGATTTGATTTTTGAAAAAATCTAAATATAGCTAGGGTGCGTTACGCTTCGTTAACGCACCCTAACTATACTTAAAACATCAAATATCAGTCCTATATGGCGGGTATTGGGCAGAGTCTTCCTTGTCTCCAATACCCACTATCTCAAAGATTACTTTCAATCAACTGGCGGTATTCGCTCTTTTGCTTCACACCTTTGACTTCCTTCACCAGTTCCTTGTTTTTGAACAATTGAACCGTTGGCGTTCCTGTCACACCAGCATTTTCAGCAATATCTCGGTCTTTGTCGATGTCAATTTCCACAAAGTGAATTTTGCTGTCAAATTCATCCACCACTTTATTTAAAATCGGCTTCAGAGTATGACAAGGGCCGCAACCAGGAGAGACGTATTTAACAAGGAGTAAGCGATCGCTTTCATGGAACAATTTCCGTAAAGCATAACCTCCCTCATGGCGTGTCCCATCCAAATTAAATCCAGCTTCTTCCTCGGCTTCAGTCTTTTTAGCTGGCTGATGTTCTAATTCATTAACGGCTGTTTCTGGCTGTTGATGGAATTCTTGAATCAAGCCACTGGATGATAACCAGCGTTCTGCCAACATCGCCGCCATACAGCCAGTACCCGCAGCCGTAATTGCTTGCCGAAACTCATGATCTTGTACGTCGCCAGCTGCAAAAACGCCCTCTACACTGGTTTCCACAGAACCGGGCTTAGTGACAACGTAACCTACCTCATCCAGTTCCAGTTGCCCCTTAAATAGAGAGGTGTTGGGACTGTGACCAACAGCATAGAATAAACCCTTAGCGTGCAGTTTGCTCTCTTCACCAGTTTTCGTATTGCGGACTTTCACCCCTTCCATGTGACCATTACCGAAGATATCCACGGCTTCTGTGTTCCAATGCACCTGGATTTTCGGGTTGTTCAAAACGCGGTCTTGCATGGCTTTAGAAGCCCGCATTTTATCAGTGCGTACCAACATATTTACCTTAGAACCGTATTTGGTGAGGTAAATAGACTCTTCCGCCGCCGAGTCGCCAGCACCAATCACAGCCAATTCTGCACCGTGGAAAATTGGTGTTGCACCATCGCAAATTGCACAAGCGGAAATACCCCGACTCCAAAATTCATGTTCGCTGGGTAAGCCCAAACGCTTTGCTGTTGCACCCGTAGCAATGACAATGCTGTTGGTTTTTATTTCCCTCTCTTGCGATCGCACTGTAAAGGGACGCTGACTCAAGTCAACTGAGATAACATCTTCAGTATATAGTTCAGCCCCCCAGCGTTCCGCCTGCGCCTTCATTTGATCCATCAGTTCCGGCCCGGTAATTCCTTGGGGAAATCCCGGAAAATTCTCAACTTCGGTGGTTGTCATTAGTTGTCCACCAGGTAATCCCCCGGCTTGGAAACCTTCAAATACAACGGGTTTCAGGTTAGCACGTCCCGCATATATGGCGGCTGTGTACCCTGCTGGGCCAGAACCGATAATTACTAAGTTTTCTACAGTTGGGTTAGTCATGCAAATATATGAACTCATAACGACTACGCTTAATATAGCATAACAAACTGTGATTGGCTACGCCAGATGGTAAGCGATCGCAAGTTAGAAAAATCGGGAATACAGAGACAGCGCTCAGATGTTGCCGCTTGATGCGCGAGGAGTATTTATGATAGCTATAAGAGTATTTGCTGTCGTGTTATGTCTTTTACTATTACAGACTTAGAGCAGCTACAAACCGAGCATCCAGAATGGCAGATGGAGTTGGTAGAAGGGAAAATCATAGTTATGGGGCCATCAGATTACGAGTCAGAGGAAATTGGCGCTCGTTTAATTACCTTCTTGAATAACTGGGTAATGTCGCGCAAACTAGGGCGTATAACTGGTTCTAGCGCAGGATTTATCCTACCGAATATAGAAGAAGATGACTCGGAAAAAAGAAACTTGCGTGCCCCTGACGTGTCTTTTGTTCGGGCTGATCGGCTGAAGAAGACCAAGCGCGACTTTGTAGAGTTGGTTCCAGACTTGATCGTTGAGATTAAATCTAAAAGTGACAGAATCAAACCGCTTGAAGAGAAGATTCAGCTATTCTTGCAACTTGGGTCTACAGTCGGTATATTGATTGACCCTGACAAATTGACAGTAACGGTTTATCGAATAAACCAAACTCCAGTGGTGATGCAGAATAACGACATCCTCACCCTACCAGACTTGCTCCCAGATTGGGAACTTGCGGTATCAGAGTTGTGGCCACCTGAGTTTGAATAAGGCGCTTCCATAATCGAAGTTGAGAATCTAGCTCTTAGTCAACATCAGTGACTTAGTGATGTTTGTGCCATTTGGGATGCCAGGATTCTGGATTGTGTAATTGTAATTCCCCAAACTTTTTTTCTGAAGGTGATAGGAAAGCGATCGCAGCTGGGTAAGTTACATCTAGAACACCCAAGCACTTCCTACCCCAGGAAAACACTTATGAAAACCGAATTAAAAGCCAAGTTTCTCCAACACATCCTCAACAAAAAGAATGAAAATGAGGGTTTTACACTTATTGAATTACTAGTAGTAATTATCATCATCGGTATTTTGTCTGCGATCGCTCTACCTTCTTTCTTGAACCAAGCTAACAAAGCCAAGCAGTCAGAAGCAAAAACTTACGTGGGTTCTATGAACCGCGCTCAACAAGCTTATTACTTAGAAAATAGTACGTTTACAACTTCAATTGGTAGTTTAGGCCTTGGTATTGCAACACAAACCGTAAATTACAAATATGACGCTGTTAATGCAGACGCGAGTACAGTAAACAACCGAGGAATAGTAATAGCTGCCAGTGGGAAGGCGCCTCTCAAAGCCTATATTGGTGCTGTAGAGGTGACAACCCAACAAGCTACCAGTGAAGCTACTACCGTAGCTGCTTTATGTGAGTCTAAAGACGCTATGGTTAACAATGGTACAAATGCAGATGCTGCTAGTGGAGCAGCTATTACTTACAGTGCTGGAGCACCTAGTTGTACCAGCAACTTCATCTCTTTGGCTAAGTAATAAACCAGGGACAAATAGTATATAAATTGTCTCTCGACTATATATTTCCAAAGTGGGTAGATGCTTCTATCCACTTTATTTTCATTGTGCAACTTGTTCAAAAGTATATTCCTCATAAAATTTTCTCAAAGAATTATAATGATTACTGATATATGTAATTGGCAAAATCAAGCTGAACAATACTTCATTCAAGAAAAATATTCACAAGCAGCAGAGTTATACGAACAAGCAATAGCAATAGAACCAAATACTATCTCTTATTATTGGCATTTAGGGTTACTACTGCTATTACAAGGGCAAGAAACAGAAGCTCAAATGACTTGGATGCTGCCAATAACAGAGGCAGATGAAGATCAGTTACCAATTTGGATAAATGAACTATTTCAATTTTTACAAATAGAAGCTGAAAGACGCGAAATGCTGGCAGAATATTCTCTAGCTTGGCTAATTCGCCAGCATATACGAGAAATTAATCCTGGCGATCTAAATAATTTACTTCAAATCCTTATATTTTCTATCAAATTAGAAAAGTTTGAAGAAATTGATAATTTGAATGATTGGGGATTAATTGAAAGCTTAAATGCAAAAGAAAATATAGAAATCAATACCGAATTATTAATCCAATTTTTGAAAGAATTTTTAAATACTGTTCCATTACATCCAATTAATCTAAATTTAATAGAAGCTAGCCTTCCTTATTTCTCTAATACTCATCAATGTTTCTCTCTACTGCTCCCTGCTGCTATCCAAATTTGTCATACTTTGCGACAGCCTGTATTAGCATCATCTCTGCTAGAATTGCATTTACGATTGGAGCCAAATAATGTAGAAGTTTTGCGGCACTTAGCGATTTTTTATCAAGACGCTCGTAATTATTCTCAAGGAATAGAGACAGCTAGATTATGTTATTCCTTATCGGAGAGCTTGGCCGATAAAATTTTTGCACTTCATTTGCTGTTAAGGGGTCTAATGACAGCCGGGGGATATTGGCAAGAAATATGTACAACTTGTCAAGAATTAGAAACTGTATTTCAACAGTTTATTAAAGCTGAACGTATTCCTTTAGAAGAAGGAAGAATCTTACGGTTGCTTACGCCATCTTTTGCGATACCTCACATTAAAGATGCTCCTGCGGATTTCCGGGCTATTCATAATCGGGTAGCTGAAGTTTTTAGCTTTTATATTAAAGCTCTTGCCCAATCAGAAAGAAAAATTTATTGTCATAAAAATAGCAATAATAAAAAAATATACGGAGCTACGAAAAAATTAAAAATTGGTTATGTATCTTACGCTTTAAGGAATCATTCTGTTGGTTGGCTAGCTCGCTGGCTATTTAAGCATCATGACCGAGATAAATTTGATATTCATACTTATTTTGTTAACTACACATTAGTAAATGACTATCTCCAAGAGTGGTATCTAGGTCAGGCAGGAAAAGCTCGTCAATTAGGTATGAATGGTCTAGAAATTGCTGACCAGATATATCAAGATGAAATTGATATTTTAATTGACCTTGATAGTATCACTCTAGATATTACCAGTGAAGTTATGGCACTCAAGCCAGCCCCGATTCAAGTTACTTGGCTGGGATGGGATGCATCAGGCATTCCTGCAATTGATTACTTTATCGCAGATCCTTATGTACTACCAAATGATGCCCAAAATTACTATACGGAAAAAATCTGGCGATTACCTCAAACTTACATAGCAGTAGATGGTTTTGAAGTTGGTGTACCAACTCTCCGCCGCGATGACTTGGATATTCCTATGGATGCCGTTGTCTATCTCAGCGCCCAAAGAGGATATAAGCGCCATCCAGAAACGACAAGGTGGCAAATGCAAATTATTAAACAAGTACCTAACAGCTACTTTTTGATAAAAGGGCCCGCTGAGGAGGAAACAATTAAACGCTTCTTTTATCAAATTGCCGAAGAAGAAGGTGTAGATTGTTCTCGGTTACGATTTTTACCACAAGTTTATTTAGAGTCAGTTCATCGTGCTAATTTAGGCATTGCTGATATTGTATTAGATACATTTCCCTACAACGGAGCGACAACAACCTTAGAAACATTGTGGATGGGTATCCCTTTAGTGACAAGAGTTGGTGAACAATTTGCAGCGCGTAACAGCTACACCATGATGGTGAATGCGGGTATTACAGAAGGTATTGCCTGGACTGATGAAGAGTATATAGAATGGGGTGTGCGCTTAGGGAAGGATGAGGCTTTACGTCAGCAAGTCGCTCTGAAGCTAAAAGCATCGCGGCAAACAGCACCGTTGTGGAATGGCAAACAGTTTACCCGTGAGATGGAAAAGGCTTACGAGCAGATGTGGCAAAGGTATATTGATGGGAAATAAGCTCGTAGTGAGGGTTTTAACCCTCAAATTCAATATTAATAAGAGCTAGTACAATGTCTAAGCTAGTAATGAAAAGTTTGTAGTAAGCACTTCAGTACTTAGAAAATAAGGACTAAAGTCCTTACTATCAACATTAAAAATTATCCCAATCTTTGCCATAATCTTGAACTGGATACTGAGTCCAACAATCACGCAGCCATTGCCGTCCACAAGCTTGTAAATACCAGTGAACACTACTTTCAACCCAGTCGTAAGGAGATTTTACTAAACCGTGTTTAACTGGGTTGTAATGAATATAGTTAACAGTTGTATAGTAATGTCTTTCCGAATGAATAGCGCGATCGCTCCAACGATACCAAATTTTTCTTTTAGTTACATTGTCTTCTATATTCCACTGGCGAGAAACCGCACCATGTATTCTGCGAAATAAGTCACCTAATACATCAAAATTTTCCGCATAAACCAGTAAATGATAGTGATTAGGCAAAATAACCCAAGCACATATTCTTAAGTTTGTAGTGAGCGCTGAAGCGCTCTTCTCTTCATTTGCACTTACACCAAACCTATCAAAAATCATATCTAGCAGTTGCTGACGACGAGATTCAGTGTGTATATGACACTGATGCTCGTAACAAGCTGCTGTTAAAAGATAAAATTGCTTATCTTGTACAGGATGTGGTGGAGAGTGGGGTGGATAACCTTGGCTTAAGCGATATTTAACTAGTTCAGCTTTTTGTTCTGTTGTGAGTTTGCGATACTCATACATGTATTTTTAAGCACTAAAGTGCTTACTACAAACAATTCAAAAGTTCGTAGTGGGGACTTTAGTCCTCCTCCTTTGAAATGATAAATTTAAGCACTGAAGTGCTTACTACAAACTTATTTATAAAAGGCTTCTTAAGATGCGCTCAAGCTATCTACATCGCAGAATGGGAGATTTTCTGCTTTCGCTTGTGCGATCGCAGATTGATTATCTGTTGCTAAAGCAATTCGAGTATGAATTCTAGGCAAAAGAGTTTTCCATTGTGTATCAGTCATCTTACTAAGCAGAGAAATTTCTGGCCCCTCAGTTATATCTACATCTTCTGCCATGAGCAGATTCATAGTCAAAGACGATAAAAGCATATCGGCTTCTTCTTCAGAAATATTTTGAGTATAAATTAGGAGAGTTATGTGGGTTTTATCTGGGTGAATAGTCAAAATAGAAATGACACTTGCTAAATCTTGATATAGTACGTCTTCTGACTCTAACCAGTCTGGAAAGATAATTAAGTTAATATCTTTTAAATTGAGTTGATCTTTGAGAGCGATCGCTTGATATTTATAGAAGAGTTCTTGAAAGAGTTCTCCCATTTGAGCAGAGTGAGAGCGGCTATCAAGAAAAATTGGATTTTGGTGCATTTTCTGCTTGATTTGCTCCGATTTTTGCTGACGCAATTCAGAGTTAATTCCGAGAGCAACAGCTAACTCAATGTAAGCTTTTTCACTATTTGTAATTAAATCAAATATTTGGATTTCTCGTAAAAGTGACGCTCCCTTCCGAGAACGGGAGGGTTCTGTTTCCATAACTACTGTTGGTAAACTTACTTCCAATGGGTCTATAAGTGAAGTTATACCAGAGTAAGGATAGGAATCTAAGTAGATGTCACAAAGTTTCAAACGTTCTTTAACATCAGCACGGTTTGGTGCTGGATCAAGAACGAGCAATCTATCTTCACTTAGACCATACTTAGCAAAAGTAGTGATTATACGCTTCCGAAAAGCTATACAAGGGTAGGAAGATGACCAATTTGGATTAAATGGATAAAGTAAGAGTACAGAATTAGGAACGCTAGCAATTATCTTTGCCCAGGTTACTTCTTGCTCTGGAATTATTTTGTAGTAATTAGCTCCTGAAACATAAACTATAGCAGTTTTTTCAATTCCTAGACTTTCTCTACTAATAGCATCTGTGGCAAGTATTTGCTCTTCCGTTGCAAAATCAAAACATTGGGGAGGACTGTTTAATGTAATTAGCTGTTCCGTATAATGTTCTTGAGCATTATCTCCAGTTTCAGAAAGTTTACTTGAAATATAGTAATCTATATAAGGCATACCAGTGGTTACAGGAGAATTAGCATCAACAATCTGGATTCTAGCTAGCCTATATAAGGAAAGCAAGGTAATTTGATGAGTAACTGCGGTAATATTGGTAGAAATGAACAGAATATCTAAGTCAGATTCTCGAATAGTTTCTACTTGATTTATTAGGTTAGTTGGAAGTTGAATAAAAGCATCTGCATGACCCATACAATATCGTTCTAAACGATGATTGCTCACATTTAATGTAAAGAGAACTACTTCAAATAAATCTCTATTTAAATGTTTATATAGTGACAAAGTAGCAAAAGTTTCTGTCTGCGGCCCAAAATGGCTAGCAAGAATACCTACTTTAATTTTGACTCGTTCATCCAAGCGTTCTGGGAATTCGTATTCAATATTTTGATTAAATTCTTGTAAGTATGATTTCATGATATCTGCACGTTTTGTGTAGATATCTTTCAAATTTAATTCATTAAAATACAAGGAAATGAAATTTGCTGTATATGTAAAATATTCAGCAATATCTTGCCAAAATTTAGACTCAGAGTTACTGATTATGTTTTTATGGAGATAATTAATTAAATTCTCCATATATTGATAGTAATTATTTGCCTCTCCTATCTCCTGAAAATAAAGGGGAGGTTTAAAAGTAAATTTGAGATAGTCATTAAGTAACCAGCTAGGAATTTCAGTTAGATCGTACACTAAGGGTAACTGGTGAGGACGGCAGTACAGCATTGCTACCAGAAGATACTGAATAGCATTTTGTTCATTAAATCCCTTCGCAATTCTTGCTAATACATCATTTACAAAGCTTTCTTCAGCCTCTGTTATCGATTCATTCTGAATATCACTATTTAACAATGCTTGATAAGCCTCACCAAATTTGCTCAGATATAGTCTTTCAAGTGAATTTTTCTCCTTATGTATCAGTGATTTAGCAATCTGCATTCTCAATAAACGTAGTTCCTCTAATACAGATATGTTTGAATCTTCTTGTTGGTATATTGTTACTAAACTAATTAAATTATTCCTTAAATCATAATTATGTATAAACTCTTTAACATTACATTCTTCTATTAATGCATTGAATTTATTTCCTTGTTCGAGAAGTTGTTGGTATTTTTCTAGCGCCTGTTTATTTTCATTATCCAAACTAATTCTTGCACTAATGCGAGGTAGCAAAGCTGCCCATTGAATATCAGCTAAATTTCCTAACAAGGAGATTTCTAACCCTTCAGTAATATCTATATCTTCTTGCATTAGCAAATTCATAGTAACACCAGAAACTAAAATTGCAGCCTCTTCGCTAGCAATGTAACTTGTGTCGATAATTAGTGTTGTCTTTTGACTGTCTGAATAAGTTGCTAAGGTTTTAATTACTATTTCTAAATCTAAGCTAATTAAATCTTCTGGTTGTGACCAATCTGGAAAAACAATTAAATTAATTTCTTTAAGATTTAAATGTAGAATAGTGCCCTTAATTAAGATAGCACTTACAGTATTCGCCATTGTTGACCAGGAGAACTTTTTCGCTTGTGCCAAACCTGCGGTAATTAATGAGTTGCGAACACTATACTTTTGCACCTCACAGAGTGCATTTGCTAGTGCATTGACATCATCATCATTCACATAGATCGCTGCTTCTCCTGCTACTTCTGGTATTGAAGCATTAGCACAAGTGATTACAGGGCAACCACAAGCCATTGCCTCTACTATAGGCAAACCAAAACCTTCATATTTGGAAGGATAAGCCAGTGCTACTGCACCAGAATAAGCAGTGGCTAACTCCCGATCGCTTAGTTGGAGAATATGAACAATACTGCCTAATGTGTAGCTTCTAAACTCAGGTGCTAATGTACCTCTATTTCCTGTACAAATAATATCAAAGCCAGAACTGCTAGCAAGCTGAGAAAAAGCCTGAAAGAACAAAATACTATTTTTATAATTGTTTTCAACACCTACTAACATAAAGTATGGTTTTGTAATACCATATTTTGTTTTAAAATTGTTAATATCTTGAATTCTTGCTGGTGAAAAAGTACTTTCAACTCCACAATGAGCTACTGTTATTGACTCTCTATTTATTTCAGGAAAACAGCTTATCAAGTCACATGCCGTATGTTCTGAAATAGCTATATATTGAGATGCATTTTGAATAGCCTGATGTTTTTCTCGCCACATAGGACTATTAATATCCCATCCCATGACTTCTGGAATCATGTCGTAAGCGATGAAAACAGAAGGTGTTGTAATGGGTGTTGTGTAGTAAGAAGAAATAAATACCTCTGCACCCTCTTCATCACACACTTGCTGTAGCATTTGCCGATCAGCAGAAATGTTGTCATAGTCGTAAGCGGGAATTGCGTGATAACGAATACCATTAATTTTGGGCGCAGTATTGGCTCTATCTAAGACTAGAATATGATTAGCAAAATCACTATTTGACCATTGTTCTAGCAGACTTCGCCAAACTCTAGCAATTCCTGTGCTATTGATCTGGAAAAAGACACCATCAATTAAAATATTACGAAGAGGTAAAGTTTTTGCTTTTTCTTTAGCTAATTCGTAAACTTTGATAGTTTCTTTAACATATTTATCCCAAGTAAATTTTTTAGCCTGTTCAACAGATTTATTAGCTAAATTTTCTCGATATTCGGGTTCACAATATAGCTTAAATATGGCATCACAAAGCCCTATTGTATCATGAGGATCAAGCATAATTCCGGCATCTTCAACCACTTCAGGTAAGGAAGAAGTGTTAGAGGTTATTACTGGAGTTCCACATTGCATAGCTTCTAGTGGTGGTAAGCCAAAACCTTCATATAAAGATACATACATGAATGCTAATGCCCCTGAATACAGAGGAGCTAAATCTTCATCGGGAAGAAAACCAGTAATAATAATTCTATTTTCTAATTCTTTAGCTCTATCTACTTCCGCAAAAATTTCTTCATATTGCCATCCTTTTGTACCTATTAATACTAAATTAAGATCATCAATATGCTGTTTTTTAATTAACGTCAAAAAAGAACGGATAACATGAACTATATTTTTTCTTGGCTCTAGGGTTGATAAAGTTAGGAGATAAGGTTGGTCTGGGATTTTATATTTTTGTTTCGTTTTGATAATTAATTCTCGATCATCACAAGGATAAAATTTTTCTTGATCGGCAGCTAAATGTGTAACAAATACTTGCTTTTCATCAAGATTTAGTTGATACTTGCAAATATCTTGTTTTGTTGATTCGGAAATACAGCACACAAAATCATTTTTATCTATTTGATCTATAGCATTTATGACGAGATGCTGTGAATTATCAGTAAAATACTCTGGAAAAAGAATAGGGATTAAATCACAAACTGTGACAATTCTTATAGCAAAGTAAATATTATTAGGCAATGGATAATGTGTAGATTGATAAATATCTATATTTTGATACTTCAGTTCTGACAAGTGAAGTAAAGGAAGATTTTTACATTCAAAGTTTTGATTTATATAAGTTTGGCAAGCATCAAATACCTCAGGAATACTTGTACATAAATAAATATTATATTGAGGATATTTTATTAGTCCTTTTAAAAGATACTCTGTTACTCTAAAAACTCCTGTTTTGGCAGTTTCAAATAGAGTTCCTAAACCTAGTACAGCAATATCTAAGGCTATTTTTATTTGCCCTCCAGATAAACAATCTTGTTTATTCAAAGGTTGATCTATTGTTTTTATTTCTATAGAATTAGGCGTAATTAATTTTCCAATTTCTGTACCCAGGTTATCTGGATTACTTACTTGTATTATCCACTCTAATCTTTGTTTATCGAGCAATCTATAATCTATATAATCATCTAAGGCATTAACAGGAAAAGAGAAATATTTTGCTAATTCACTTGACTCTTCAGATATATAATAATCATTAATGCCATCAAAGAAAACCTTCTGATAACCTTTTCCTCTTAAAAAAACAGGAATATTATTTTCACAGCGAACATTTGTACCTGGCAATGTAGTTTCTATTACTAATATTGTTGGTCTAAATATGTCCCAGTTACCACCTAAAATAACTTTCTCTTCTACTCCTTCCACATCAATTTTAAGAAAATCAATTTTTTGATTAGCATATTTTTTACATATTTCTGCCAAAGTTTTAACAGCAACGGTATATTGAGAAACATTTAAACCTTTTTTATTAGCAATTTCATAAGCTATTTCTTTATTTAAAGTAGAATTTCCAGGTTGTCCTATTACTTGAAAGAAATCTAAATATCCTTCTGAATTACTTAGTGCAATATTCAGATTAATATCTCTTGGACGCTCTTGTTCAAATAATTTATAGCAGTCTTGTATTGGTTCTATATTTATTCCTGACCATCCAACATCATAAAAAGCTTTGGTTACTGAACAAAAAGCTGGATGCAAAGCTCCGACATCAATATAAAATCCTTTTATTTTATTTTTAAATACTCTATGGAGTAAAACATCTTCAAAATTCTGGGCATAGGAAATAAATGTCATATTTTTTCACTTCGCTTCTATAAATGTTTAACAATTTAATCTAGCAAGGATAATTTTGCTTAGCTTGTATAATTAGACAATATCAATTAATTCTTTGGGGCTATTGATCTAGCGATCGCCATTTAATTCTTTTTTTCCTCTTGCTTCTTAATCTTCTCTAATACAACTTTGTAATCTTGCCGATCGGGGCGTAACTTCACTAGCTTCTCCAAAAGTCCCATCGCACCTTTCGTATCCTTCAATTGCAACCGCAGCACAGACAATTTCTCTAAAGCAAGTTGGTTTTCTGGTTCCCGTTGTAAAACCAACTCGTAGCCCCGCGCTTGTTGCTGTAATCCTGGCTCAGCAGAAGCAGACGCAGTTGCTGGCTTAGGTTGGGTAGCCTGTTGGATTACCGGAATTACTGCAAATACCGTAGAACCAAAAAACGAGAACATCGACACTATCGTGACAATCTTTTGTCGCCGCTGAATCTGCTTTTTGCGGGTAATTAGGTATTCTTCGTCTGAACTAGCCATACCTCATATACTTGCTGCGGTAAACACTTAGGTATCAGCAAGCCTCCGTTCTGAGGATACCCATCTGCTCAACAGAAACTAACATCCGCGCTAAAAATTTTTTACACAAACTTCAAATGCTGACTCTGAAGACGAGAGAACCTTATGGTAAGCCTATGCTGTACTGCCAATTTTGCCATGCCTAGTTTACCGCCGTAGGCATCGCTCCTATACCTCAAAGCAAAACCCTACTCTGTGCCCTAACAAGTCTTATTCTCTGAGCAAAACATAAAAATTATATAAAGATTTACAATTATTTCGCCTAAAGCCAGATGTTTGCGATAATCTAAATAACATTTAAATCAACAGAAAGAGTAGACATCTCTACTCAATTGCAAATTTCCCTGTCAGTCAAAAACTTTCAAACTAGCTCGTATCCTATAGCTACTTCAACAAGCAAGCATATTTTTCCTAATTTAAGCAAACAGAATTTTCCTAGTAGCCCTCAGTCACGCTACTTAGTGGAACTTCCCTAAGGACTAATTATTCTGCTCGGCGTCCACAATATATATCTTACGAAAGGTAGTGTTGCACTGTTGCGGAAAAAAGGTAGACGTAAAGAGGAAAAACAAAAAAGGCAAAAGTTAAAGGAAAAAAGGTAAACATAAACATCCCTTACTCCTTCTCCCAAACCTTTTGTCTGACTTCTGCGAAAAGTTAAAGGACTGCTTGGTAAAATTAGGATTTTCTGGTGGTAATTACCGTACAAAACCGAATTTACCAGTAACTTAGTAGAGTTGGTTATGGTATAGTTAAAAAGTTAAGACTAGCTTTACCAAATTAAACCACTCTACGGGCCGGCAACAATTGCAGAATGGGAAGCAGTTTTAATTAAGCATTTACCCACAAAATCAGAATTCAATCGAGGTTATGACTCAGCAAGTGATTCACCCAATGGTGAAATTGCAGCGCAACGTGCAATCACTCATAGAATCGAATATTATCAAGCCAAGCGATAGCATCTGGAAAATCGCTCTGCTCTATGGTAATGAATGGCAGCACTGGAAACAAGAACTGCTTGACTTTGGCTTTAGTATGCAAGACCCAGTTAGTGAATTGCTAGCTGTAGAAACTTGGGATGAGGAATAAGAAATGGGGAATAGGGATGGGAATTTTTAATATTCACCACTCCCCAGACGCGATTAATCGCGTCTCTACACACTCCCGATTCTCTAAACTTTACAGGCAGCTAAAGCCGCAGCCAATTCCTTTGCATTTTGATAGCGATCGCGTGGCAATGGTTCCGTAACCCGATCGATGGCATCTCTTAATTGGGAACTAATGGTGGGAACTTTTGCCACATCAAACCTGAAGTTTCGCCCTCGTTGGCGGTAATACTTGAACGGGTTTTCGCCTGTGAGCAAAAAAATCAGTGTTGGCCCAATTGCATACAAATCAGATTGAGTCAAAGGTTGTCCTCGTTCTTGTTCGGGAGCGCAGTAACCTTCTGCACCAATTCGAGTACCGGGCGCTGTGCCAATTTCTTTAACTGCGCCAAAATCTAGCACCACGATGCGATTTTCTGAACTTCGCACCATTAAATTGGCGGGTTTGATATCGCGGTGAATCAGTGGAGGCTCTTGGCTATGAAGATAGTCCAAAATATCACAGGTTTGGATCATCCAAGCGATCGCTTGGTTTGGTGTTACTGGACCGGTGGTATAGACGCGTTTCTCCAAATCTTGTCCGTGGATTAGTTCCATTGCCAAGTATTTTTTTCCGCTTTCTACAAAGAAGTCATAATACTTGGGAATTCCAGGATGGTTAAGAGATTTGAGAGTGTGCGCCTCTCGCTCAAATAACTCTTGAGCTTTGACAATTTTCAGCATATCAGCATTCATTTGCTTCAACACCAGCAGTTGTGGCACACCCGCAATCAGACCAGCCTCATCCCAAGCCAGATAGGTAGTACCCATACCTCCTTGTCCGAGAGTTCGCAACACCTGATAATGGCGAATTCTCTGTTGGACTGAGAGAGGTTGACCGCAGTGGATGCAAAACAGATTGTTTGGGGAGTTGCCTTCGTGCGTGCAAGTGGAAGATAAATTTGCCAGATTTCTTGCTGAGTAAAGTGTCTCAGCGGCGTTTTCTTCTGTGCCTTGTATTTGTTGCTGCGATCGCAAACCAGTTTCCAGTACTGTTACCTCCTGAATTTGGAATTGCAGTATTGGGCCTCCTTGTGCTAATTGCAAAAGGGAATTATCTGGTAACGGACTCTGAATTACAAGGATACCGTTGAGAAAAGTCCCATTTGTACCCTGACTAATCAGCTGCCAAGCATCGCCATTGCTAGCGTCACCGACTTTTCTAAGTTCTAGATGATGCCGCGAAACTAAACTATCAGTTAAAACAACGTGATTATCTGCCGCTCGACCAATCCGAATTATGGAGGAGTTCTCAAAGCTCCACTGCTGGAGGGGCGTTTTCTGTTGCGGTTCTAACAGGGTCAGACTAACCACAATACAACCTACAAGGTAAATGGATTAGAGAATGGGGCATTGGGCATTGGACATTGGGCATTGGGTACAAGAGGCAAAAGTGCGTAGGTGCAAAGAGGAAAAATTTACTGCAACTTCTCCTCTGCTCCCCTGCTCCCCTGCTCCTTTGCTTCTTCCCCATGCCCTATTCTTTATGCCCATTTATGATTAACTTTCTAGATTTGGACGTACTTTTGCCCGAATAAGTATACCAGTAATATTGTCGTGACCGTTGTGTTGATTTGCCAAATCAATTAAATCTGTAACACCCCGTTCTAAGTTAGCAGCAGAACTAAGTAAGGGTTCTAAGTGAGTCCGCCAATGGGTTTCTAGTAAATCATTGTCTGATAGACCGTCCGATGCCAACAGCAGAAGAGTGTCTTCGTTGATGTCGAAAAAGCCTACGTCGGGATTAATCGAGTTTTCATCACGAGGCCCCAAGGCTTGGGTGAGTTGGTAAGCATCTGGACGGGCGTAAGCTATGCTTGCTTCCACTCCTCGATTAATTTCCCGTTGCCCAACTTCGTGATCTACTGTGATTTGTTCTAGTCCCTGCTTGCGTGTCAGGCGATAGAGACGGCTATCTCCCACATGAGCAACAGCTGCTTGAGTATCTTGAATTAAAAGCATTACTAAAGTTGTACCCATACGCCCAACTCCAGAACGGGCATCTTGTTGATTGAGCTTGTAAATCGCCTCATTAGCTAAATACACTGCCTCACGAATGCTATCTTCTGTTGGCAGCTGGTTGGCAATCCAGTGTTCTTGAAAGTATTCCCGTAGGGTGTTGACTGCTAACTCGCTGGCTATCTCGCCGCCAGCATGTCCACCCATACCATCACAAAGAATATACAAACCATGCCCTTCTAAGACCCGACTTTTGGGTAACTCCAGTTTCTGAATTTTGGTTTCAACGCCAAAGTAGTCTTCGTTATGATGACGTTGACGCCCCACATCTGTGCGTCCTGCATCTTCTAAGCTACTTAACTGCATCGCCAGCACAACAGTTGGCATATCATCAGTTTTACTAATGATATCTTCTGACTCATCTGATTGCGGGGTAGTGGACACAGCAGTATTTTTCTCCTTTATTGGGGGCAAAGTTGCGTTTCCTAGTGCTTCCAGTTCAACAGAGATCTCCTCCAAACGCGATCGCAATTGGGCGATCGTCTGAATCTTACCTAACTCTAAATCCCCCAACATTTGGACTACAGAGCCAAATTGAGTCCGTTGCGATTGTCTAAATAGTGCTTGCCAAACCCGTCCCAAAGCTTGGATAGTTAACGGCTCCTCTGGAATGGCAGATGCTTGGCGAGGGGCATCTTCTGGCGACTCTGTGGCGGGCTGAGAATTCGGTGATTCCACATACAACCTTTGTAGTGCCAACGTTTGGTCTTCATCCAATCGCAAATTCGACAAATCTAACAGGCTTTGACGACAATTTATCGGTTCCAATACTGCCCAAAGTTGGGTCATTTCATAACACCAGTGTAAAATTTTTAACGAACTGGTTGTTTCTTCTTGCCACAGGTCGAGTAAATACTGCCAATCCGAGCGGTTTTCGATTATTAATACCTGTATATCACCTTGCTGCCATGCGTCGTGAATCGACGGTATCCCCGGCTCACCTTGGGATTGTAAAGCAATATAAAGTTTAGCAAGGCGAGGAATCTCACTTGCTTCCACTGATGGTGTGAGCAAATCTGATTCCTGACTGTCTAGGATTGCCTCAATTGGTGATATTTGATACGGCTGGCAGTCTAGAACTCTCGCACCCACATCAGTAATAATGGCAGTTTCCGTTTGAGCGGGTAGCGCATCTAACAATTGATAGCGCTCTTGGGAGTCTAAATAGGAGCCTAATGTAATTTGAGAACTAGGCGATAAAGGAGATGAGGAGGGTATTGCTTGTTCATCTCCCTCACCTCCCACATCTCCGACATCCCCTTCTACTCTCAAAGCTTCCCCAGTTGTTTCTTTAGCAATAATTGCCCAAAACACTGTTCCACATTCTGTGTCACAGTTATGACAACGTAATGCATTCACAGGTACATCATCTGTACTGCATTCAGGACAGACCTTGTGAGTCAGGGACGTGCCACAGTTTTGACAGAATTTGTTGCTATTGGGGTTTTCAAATTTACACTGGGGGCAAATCAGCATAGTGGAAGTTCCTTTATTCCCGTTCGTTCCAAGGTGCTTCTAGCCACTAACATCCAAGGTGCCACAATTGGCTGTCCCTGACTACAGTAGATTGTAGTTTATCAATGAATTTTGGTGGCAGTATTAATTGTGACTCATATTAGATAAATATTTCATATATTGGCAGCTAATTCCTTGGAAATGGGGCATGGGGAAGAAGCAGGGGAGCAGGGGAGCAGGGGAGCAGGGGAGTAAGGGAGTAAGGGAGAAGTTGTAGTAAGTCTTTCCCCTCTGCCCCTCTGCCCCTCTGCCCTCTTGTGCCCAATGCCCAATTATCAAGAGTCTGGCAATTGTGGAGGTTCAGCGTCAAACCATTTTTGATAAATTTGCTTGTAAGTGCCATTGGATAACAAAGTTGCTAAACCTTTGTTAATTGCATCCAAATGCGGTGAATCCTTGGGCGTAGCAATCCCGTAGTATTCTTCAGTGAGCAAATCCGCAACAACTCTAATGCCTTTGAGTTTGCCATTTTTAATCGCATACAAAGTAGCGAAAGCATCGCTAACCACAGCATCAACGTTGCCATTGAGTAAGTCTTGAAAAAATTCTGGGCCAGAATTAAAAGTACTAATTTTGGCGTTGGGGATGGTTTTGGCAAAATCTGCCCCAGTGGAACCAATTTGGACAGCAATTTTTTTACCTTTGAGACTTTTAAAGTCTTTAATATTTTGATTGTCTTCGCGGACAGCGATCGCAAGTCCGGCTTTAAAATAAGGTTGTGAAAAAGCAATTGTTTTCAGGCGTTCGGCGGTAATTGTGATTCCACTAATTGCTGCATCAACTCTTTTAGCTTGCAAGGTCGAAATCATCCCATCAAAGGGCAGACTTTCAAACTGGATTGCAAAACCTGCTACTTTAGCGATGCCTGCGGCGGGCGATGCCAACGCATTCATCAAATCAATATCAAAGCCTTCCAAGTTCCCGCTAGCTGTTTGAAACTCAAAAGGGACAAAGGTGGGGTCTGTGGCCACCTTGAGAATTTTAACATCTGGGTTAGTAGTGGGATATAAACTCTGACAGGCAATAATCAGTAGTAGGCAGCCTAAGCTTAGAATTAGCTGCTGCCACTTGAAGTTAATTAATTTCACCATAGTAATTTTGTTCTAGCAATCAATTTTTACGATACTTGTCAAGATGTTATAAGAAAGAATACATACGTATGACTTTTTGCTAATTGCCTTTGTGTGTGTTCTATATTCTGACTCCCAATTTTGAATCGCTTATGGCTTCTACCACTTCTGCTTACCAAATTGCTGATTTGTTCGCCGAAAGAGCTAGAAATCTGACACCACCAACTTACAGCACTGAGTTAACCAAAATCATCACCGTCAGCTTTGCCTATGGTCTGGCTGACCCAATTCTCTTTCCTCATGCTGATTTGTCTGCTGCAAGTGCTGCTGTACTGGCAGAAGAAGCTCCGATCGCTCTCAATTATGGGCCACCTTCAGCCCAACTTTATGAACAAATAATCCTCCGCTTGCAAGCTCAAGGAATTCCTGCCGATCGCGATCGCGTAATTATTGGCTACGGTTCCGGTCAGATTTTGGGGTTACTACCAGATGTGTTTGTTGAACCTGGTGATGTGGTAATTGTGGAAGGGCCAACCTTCTTGGGAGTAGTTAGTAAATTTGTCCAGGCTGGCGCACGCCTGATTACCATTCCTGTAGATGAGATGGGAATGGATGTAGATGCGTTAGAAGAAACTTTAAGCGACTTGAAAAAACAGGGTATTCGACCCCGTTTTATTTACACTATCCCTACTTTTCATAATCCCACAGGCACTACTATGCCCCTATCTCGCCGCCAAAAACTGGTAGGGTTAGCGGCTGAGTATGGCGTGTTGGTTGTAGAAGACGATGCCTACAGCGATTTGCGCTTCCAAGGCGAAGCTATGCCAACCTTGGCAAGCCTTGACAAGGAGGGGTGGGTGTTATATGTGAATACCTTCTCGAAAATCATTGCGCCTGGTATTCGGCTAGGCTGGGCTTGTGGCGATCCAGCAATTATTGAGCGGTTGGCAATGTTCAAAAGCGAAGGGCCTGTGGGGCCGTTTGTCAGCCATGTGATTGGCCGCTACTGTGCTACAGGTAAACTAGATCGTCACATTCAGGAGCTAATCGCCTGCTACAAGCATAAGTGTAATTTGTTGTTAGAAGCGATCGCTCACGAGTTTCCCAGTGATGTAGTTGCTTTGCGACCAGGTGGTGGGTTTTATGTGTGGTGTAAATTGCCGCCAGACATCAGCGCAAAAGCACTCCTAACTGCTGCCAATGAACATGGCATCAGCTTTCTCCCAGGAACTCGCTGTTACGCCAATGGACAGGGAGATGATGCCATCAGGTTAGCTTTTAGCTTTCAACCAACCGAGAAGATTGTTGAGGGAATCGCTACTTTGGGAGCAGTGTTGCGCGGATGGCAGCGATGATCGTACCAATTTTAGATTTTGTGGAAAGTCCGATCGAAGGAAACCTCCGGTCAGACTTTCGAACTTACGAGCCGTAGCAATTAGCGAACCGCTCTCCCTTTTCTACATCCTGTGAAAAGTCACGCTTAGTACCAGTTAGTGCGGGTTACAACGGTTCCGGTGCCGCAGACTAGGGCAGCGCGGGAGAGGCGGCCACTGAGATTATTGCCGACCTTCGTATAAGCAAAGTTAATGCCCGGATCGACGGTCTCACCAACATAGTCCCAGCTGCTGGGGTTGGGGTTACTGCTCCGGGTGCGATCGAGGTAGACCTTGCAGTAAGGCGGCGCGTTGTCGATTCGCGCGAATGAACCGCAGCCGTCGCTGTAGAAATACTTCAGGGTTATGTTGCTTCCAGCCCAGGTTGCCCTCTTACTCTGCAACAGGTTGTAACGGCAGGGCGTAGACTCCGGGTATTTACCTTCGTAGGTATAGTTTGGATAGCCCGGACTGTTGAACGGCGCAGCCTGAGCGGCGGTCGCAAATGCTAACGATGTAGAGATGAATAGGCCGATAACCCTGGTGATTGTTCTGATCCCCATGAGTGATTTCCAAATTCAATTTTATATTTATTTACTAGATTAACTATTTATAGTAAGTAGCCAGAAAAATTTCTAAGTATGTAACAAAAATCTAAAGTAATTAACCCTCTTTAATCACTCTGAAAAAAGAAAAATAAGAGCTTACTTTTAACTGTAAATAAAGCGATAATTGAAGCGTTTATTTTCTAATAGAATCCTAAAATCAAGATTTTTGGTAAAATTTTTATTCTCAGAACCAGCCCTTTCAAGTTGAATCAGCATTTTTTGGGGAATTTATTTAACTGCATTAGTCGCAGATAACACAAAAATAAGAAGAATTCTTGTCCAAAAATTTTATCACTCTTGAAAGGGCTAATTTTGAATCTTTAAAAAATTTGCTCCAAGCGCTGAAAATCGCGCTGGACTTCATACCAGAGACTTTTATTATGAGGGTCTGTTTTCAAAGCTTTTTTGAGATAAATTCTGGCTTTGAGTAGTTGTTTTTCGGAAATTAGCGCGCGTCCCCAAATTTGATAGGCGATCGCTAGCCATTGACGAACTTCTGCATCTGTTGACAAACGATCTGCTAAAGCTTCTGCCAGGGCGATCGCTTGTGGAAATCGTTTTTCTTGCAAAAATCGCTGCAATTGCTCATAAGTCTTCCACTTCAGCCGTTCTTCTATTTCCAACAGATTCGGCGGCTTTGGTTTCCCTGATTCTTGGCTTGTCACCGTCGTTACTGGTGTTTTCTGCCGCTGCGTTGCTTTGGCGTCGTCACGTCCAGACGTTGACACCTGACTTGAATGTACGCCAATTTCCTCTGGTAGTACTACCGTCAGTAGGAGTTTGTAAGCCTCTGTCAAGGCAATAAATTTATCTTTGGCTTTGTTGTCATCTGGGTTGATATCGGGATGATATTGCTGCGCCAGTCGTCGGTAAGACGCTTTGATGTCAGCAAAAGAAGCTCCCGATCTTAAACCTAGTAAACGGTAGCAATCTCCAAGATCCATCTTGAGCTATCAGCTATCGAATATTTAGCTATTGGCTATTATCTGTCAGTATCAGCTTCAAGCCCGGACTATTAATGATAAGGGCTAATTTTCTATTTTAAAGTTCAATGTTGACAGTTTGTTTAAAGAAGGGGAGAGGGGAGTGGGGATTGGGGATTAGCGAGTTAGGAGTTAGGAGTTAGAATTCTTCCCCTACTCCTTGTTAACTGAGCGTAGCCGTTCGCGCAGCGTCTCGTAGAGAAGTGCTGCCCCTCTGCTCCTCTGCTCCTCTGCTCCTCTGCCCCTCTGCCCCTCTGCCCCTCTGCCCTTCTGCCTTTCTACTGACCTGCTATTACAGAGGTTCGTTCTTCAATCACACGGTCAATTAAACCGTATTGTTTTGCCTCTTCAGCAGACATGAAAAAGTCACGATCCATATCTTTTTCAATTTTTTCTATGGTCTGACCTGTTTTATCGGCATAAATGCCATTGAGCTGGTGACGAATCCGCAGAATCTCTTTAGCTTCAATTTCGATATCGGTTGCTTGTCCACGGGTTCCACCTGAAGGCTGGTGAATCATAATCCGTGAGTGAGGCAATGCTAGCCGTTTGCCTTTAGTGCCAGCTGCTAGCAGGAAAGACCCCATTGAAGCAGCTAATCCCACGCAAATAGTCACTACATCTGATTTGATATGTTGCATGGTGTCAAAAATAGCCATGCCAGATGTAACCATCCCACCTGGGGAATTGATGTATAAATAAATGTCTTTACCTGGATCGTCTGAATCCAGATACAGCATTACAGCAATAATTTGATTGGCAATTTCATCATCAATATCTCGCCCCAAGAAAATAATTCTTTCCCGGTAAAGGCGATCGTAGATACTAATCCAATCTGTATATTGTCCACCGGGCATCCGGTAAGGAACTTTAGGAACGCCTATAGGCATAATTTACTCCGTTCTTAATTAGTCATTAGTCATTGGTCATTGGTCATTGGTCACTTGTACTGAGCCTTGTCGAAATATTGGTCATTGGTCATTAATAATTTTTGGTTATTAACAAAGGACGAATGACAAAGGACAAAGGACAAATTAAAGGACACTGGCAGGAAGTGGGGGATTTGCGAGTTCTTCTTTCTCAAAAACTCGATCGATTAGCCCGTATTCCTTTGCTTCATAGGGTGTTAAATATAACAACCTATCCATGTCTTTAGTAATTTTTTCTGGGGGCTGTCCAGTAGTTTGATGCAAGATATCAACTAATGCCCCTTTATTTACCAAAACTTCCCTAGCGCGAATTTGAATATCCGTTGCTTGACCTTGGGCGTAGCTCTTGGGCTGATGCAGGATAATCGAGGAGTGAGGCAAACTAGCGCGGCAACCTTTTGTACCAGCACTGAGGAGCATCGCTGACATACCCATCGCGGAACCGACGCAGATGGTGTGGATAGGAGGCTTGATATATTTCATGGTGTCATAAATGGCGAAGGCTTCGGTTTCAAAGCCAATGGGTTCGCCACTGTAACCGGAAGTGCCGGTGGAATTGATATAGATTTTAATCGGTTTTTCGGGGTCGTCGGATTGCAAAAACAGCAATTCGGCTACGATTAATTCCGTGACAGCAGGTACCAGTGGCATCCCAATATAGACGATTCGCTCCTTCAATAAGAGGGAAGGTAAATCTGGCGGTGGTGTCCGGTAAAAGTTATCGCCGTAATATGGGGCTTGAACAGCCTTAATTGGGGAAATGTCCATAGCAACTGATCGCCTGAAACTATGCCGTTAACTGTAATACATCCTAGCGCGATGCCAGCCTCCCTTAAGGTGCGGATTTCTCCCTAATGCTGAAGGCGGCTTCGCATCTGCCAATGCTTGGCTTCTAAGATATTCTGATTATATTAGTGTATTTGTGTTGGATAGGTTTTCCGTAGAGCTAAAGTGGTGCTTTGAAGTTATTTTTTAGTATGTATATCCTGAATAGGGACTTTGAGTTATGAAGGTTAATTTGCAGCCTGCCTTGAATGATGGTAATTTGGACGCAAATCAACTGAACAGTCAACGTCAGTTGGGAATTTCGATTTCGGCGATCGCAGAGACTCAAGATCGCCATGTGCCCCTAAATTTATGCTTAATTCTCGATCATAGTGGTTCGATGAACGGGCGATCGCTAGAAACGGTTAAAAAAGCAGCGATTCGTCTGGTAGATAGACTAAACCCTGGCGATCGCCTCAGTGTGGTAGTTTTCGATCACCGTGCCAAAGTCTTAGTACCCAGTCAAAGTGTCGAAAATCCAGAGAAAATCAAACAGCAAATTAATCGCCTAAGTGCTGATGGTGGAACTGCGATTGATGAAGGACTGCGTTTGGGGATTGAGGAGTTGGCGAAGGGCAAAAAAGACACTGTTTCCCAAGCCTTTTTGTTAACCGACGGGGAAAATGAACACGGTGATAACAATCGCTGTTTGAAATTCGCCCAATTAGCTGCTAGCTATAATTTGACTTTGAATACTTTGGGATTTGGTGACAACTGGAACCAAGATGTTTTAGAAAAAATTGCCGATGCTGGCTTAGGTACTTTATCTTATATTCAAAAACCCGAACAGGCAGTGGAAGAGTTTAATCGCCTGTTCAGCCGTATTCAAACTGTGGGATTAACTAATGCTTATCTGTTATTCTCCCTGATGCCCAATGTCCGGCTAGCAGAACTCAAACCCATCGCCCAAGTTTCCCCAGACACAATTGAGTTACCACTGCAACAAGAAGCTGATGGACGTTTCGCTGTGCGGTTGGGAGATTTAATGAAAGATGCAGAACGGGTAATCTTAGCTAATATTTATTTGGGACAATTGCCAACAGGTGAACAAGCGATCGCTAATGTGCAAGTCCGCTACGACGATCCAGCCGCCAACAAGGTAGGTTTAGTTACACCAAATATCCCAGTTTATGCCCATGTAGTCAAAAATTACCAAGCAGACCCGAATCCCCAAGTGCAACAGTCTATTTTGGCATTAGCGAAGTATCGCCAAACCCAGTTAGCCGAGACGAAATTACAACAGGGCGATCGCAGTGGTGCAGCGACGATGTTACAAACGGCTGCGAAAACTGCGCTGCAAATGGGAGATACTGGGGCGGCGACGGTGTTGCAAACTTCTGCCACCCAGCTACAATCTGGTGGAGATTTATCTGAAAGCGATCGCAAGAAAACCAGAATTGTCTCCAAAACAGTTTTGCAAGATACCCCTCCGCAATGAAAGTTAAATTGCTCTCGGCGTTAAATGACAATAATGTTGATGTGGCTCAAACAAGTAGCCAACGTCAATTGGCAATGACGATTTTTGCGATTGCTGGTGAGTCCGATCAAAATCTCCCACTCAATCTCTGCTTGATTTTGGATAAAAGTGGTTCCATGCATGGACAACCAATTAAAACGGTAATCCAGGCGGTGGAAGGATTAATCGATCGGTTGAAAGTAGGCGATCGCATTTCAGTTGTGGCTTTTTCCGGCACTGCGGAAGTCATTATCCCTAACCAAGCGATTGAAGACCCCGAAAGCATCAAATCTCAAATAAAAAGCAAACTGACTGCTAGCGGCGGTACTGCGATCGCTGATGGTTTGGAATTGGGAATTACAGAACTGATGAAGGGCACAAGAGGCGCTGTTTCCCAGGCGTTTCTGCTCACAGATGGGCATGGTGAAAGCGGTTTGCGGATTTGGAAGTGGGATATTGGGCGAGATGACAACAAGCGGTGTCTGAAACTGGCGCAAAAGGCTGCCAAACTGAACCTAACTATCAACACTTTCGGATTTGGCAATAGCTGGAATCAGGATTTGCTGGAAAAAATTGCTGATGTTGGTGGTGGGACTTTAGCCCATATTGAACGTCCCGAACAAGCGGTGGATCAGTTTAGCCGGCTGTTTGGGCGGATTCAATCAATTGGGCTAACTAATGCCTACTTGCTGTTATCTCTAGTGCCCAATGTCCGATTAGCAGAATTGAAACCTATTGCCCAAGTTGCCCCAGACACAATCGAGTTACCAGTGGAACCCGAAGCTGATGGTAGCTTTGCTGTCCGTTTGGGAGATTTGATGCAGGATGTAGAACGGGTAGTTTTGGCGAACATTTATCTGGGACAATTGCCAGAAGGGAAACAAGCGATCGCTCATCTGCAAATCCGTTATGATGACCCATTGGTTAACGAAGAAGGTTTACTTTCGCCCTTGATGCCGGTGTATGCAGACGTAGTGCGGGCGTATCAACCGATATCTAATCCCCAGGTTCAGCAGTCTATTTTAGCATTAGCCAAGTATCGCCAAACTCAGTTAGCCGAGGCGAAATTGCAACAAGGCGATCGCACTGGTGCAGCCACGATGTTGCAAACGGCTGCTAAAACCGCTTTACAAATAGGAGATAAAGGGGCGGCGACAGTATTGCAAACTTCCGCCACTCGCTTGCAAGCTGGAGAAGAACTTTCTGAAGCTGACCTGAAGAAAACTAGGATTGTATCAAAGACTGTTTTACAGGAATAGTAACTTTTTTGAATTCGCACAAGTAGGACGATGCAAAAATTAAGCAGAATTAATTAACTACAAATAAACGATACACCAAAATAAATGCGTGAATTACTTAAATAAACAAGCCAATTTAGTAAGTCAAACCTCTGATGAAACTTAACAGCACTGCTTTTGGTTGCCCTTCTTGGACTAAGGCGATCGCTTCTCGCTTAGAGGATGTTTGAAAAGTCATCCAACGTATGTTTGACTACTCTAGCTATCGAGAAATTGAACGAGAGAATGACGGTTGTGGAACTTGCGATCGCTTCTCTGAGTTGCATTTAAGGCTCAAGCTGACACTTTTCAAACAACCTCTTAGAGTTGGCTTGTTGGATTAGCTGAGAAAGCTCTTGGTTGTCGCGTATATTTGCTTCTAGCATATAATTTGCTGTTTTTAAGTCAGTTATAATTCTATGTTACGCGATCGCCTTCAGGAGATTGGTAGTTGATGCGATCTCACTTGACTTAGTATCACATCTGCGATAGCTTACCTTTGGTAAAGTAATTAAACTGTATGTGAGATTCACAATGCACTCTAATAACGAGATTACTCTCGACAATAAAACTATAGCAAAGCTCGCCATAGCTATCGCTGAGGCAATTAAACTCAGAGATAACGAAGTTATAGGTCCGCTTACCCGCAAGGTTCTGGAAACACTCGACACTGTTGACTCGCTTGATCATTTCAAGAATCACAGGTCTTGAAAATCTATTCGACTAGGCGTGTTTCATTGTGCGCCTAGTCCATCGTTCAATCGGACTCAACCGTGACTATCTCCTATAAACGATCGCCTTTTAACCTCATAAAAAGCTCGCAGATTAAGGTGTTAAAATTGTCTTAGGAGTAGCGTATTTTAGTGTAGCGTAACGCACAAAATTTGATTCTCTTGCAAATAATCAAAAGGTGCATTACATTTCATTAATGCACCCTACAAGATCAGCGATCGCACTCACCATCGATTTTTTAAAGTTTCAATATTAATTGAACTAAACATCGTGTTTTAATGTATGACAGATCATCAACATTTCGTAACCCAGGCAGTACTCAGAAATTTTTCTTCATCAAAAAAGAAAAATAAAATATTTGTCATTCTTCACATCAAGAATCAACTTACAATAAAATCAAATCCCATAGCTAGAACATTTGAACAAAATAAATATTTCACAACTAATGAAGAAAATTATGATTCATGGTTTAAAGAGATCGATGCTCAATCTCCATCTATAATAGCCTCAATTATTAAAAATGGTGTAGAAAAATTGAACCTTCAGGAACGAGAAAAAATCAATGAATTCATGGCGTTTCAATGGCTTAGATGTATCGGAATCAGAAATCAATCAATTTTGTATTCTGAAATCTTTGAAGTTTACAAAAAAGAGTATTTAGAACTTAAACAAGAAATCCATGATCTTGATAAGCAAAAAAAAATCTCTCTAGATGACCTCAAAAATGACCCGCGTTGGTCGTATTTTAAATATTTAGATAAAATGTTAGGAGAGGATTGGATTAAAAATATTCATGCTAATCTGTTTACAGATATTCAATTTTTAATCCAAAAACTCAATAATTTAACATTAAGTAGTATTAGTCCAAAGTCATTAAATAAAGAATATGAATACGTTATTAGTGGTTCCCCAGTTTTATATAATGTTTGGGAACCTGAATTCTATTTTCCTATAAGTCCAACTAATTGCTTAAGATTTCATTCTATTGACAGTAATTTATCTCCACTGGATTCTAGGTTTCTTAATGAACTACAATTCATTAATGGTGGAGGTTATAATGGTTGCCGTGTTGCTGCTAGACATCACGAAACTTTAGAATATCTTAAAAATACTCCATTACAATACTTTGAAATACAAAATTTAGAAGATTCTTTTTGGAAACACCTTTTTCTTGAAATGTATAAAAAAAATCAAGAAGCTAAAAAAGTTAGTGGTTAGTGCGATCACTGAATCTTGTAGGTTAAGTGCGATCGCCTAAAAATCACGACTCACAGAAATAGCGATCGCCTAACTCCTCAAATCGCCAATATAAGCCCCAATTTGTTTAAGTCCCTGCAAAACTTGGATACGTTCTGATGTATTTTCAAGTAACCGATAAGTATGGGATCTAGTATATTGAGGGACATTTTGGTGGCGATCGCATTTCAAAAACAATACTTCTCTTCCGTTTGTAACCATTCCATAATAACTTGACTGTAAGTTGGGAGCGCTCAACAAATAAGTAAGTGCTTGGGGAATTCCCGCCGTAACGTCTAGTCTTGCAGGCTTTGACTCGATTACCAAAATCCAAAAACTATCTTGAATCACCAAAATATCAATCCTGCCTTGAACTGCAATAGCATTAGCTTCGTCTGCAACTTCGATATTGGTACTTACTTCTGCTTTTACCAAAAAAGGAAACTGATAGAAACCTGCTAAATCTAGCAATGGTGATATAACTACAAGCTTAACAATTTCTTCGAGAGGTGGTTCTTCTTGACTGAGATAGGTATAGTTTCGAGTGAGGCGATCTAGTCCTTGTAGTTCCGCTTCGGTTAGAGTCGGCGCATTATTTAACCATTCATCAAAAAAGCGATCGCTAGAGTCGAGTCTCAAGCCAAAAGTTTGACGGAGAGCGCCAAGGGTAAGGCTACTAGCATTTGTAATCACGGTTAAATCTTGTAGTAATTACATGAAGTTTAAAAGTCTAGACATTTGATCTAGGCTCCAATACCTAATATACGATATATTAAGAGCAGAAGAGAGATCGCCTAAAAATCACGACTCACAGGAATAGCGATCGCCTTTAAAAGATAGATTGTTGAGGCGATCGCCTAGAAATCAAGACTTACAATACTAGCGATCGCCTTGAGGAGAAAGATTGTTAATGCGATCGCATACCGCAAAGCCTTTAGCAGATAGATAATTGAGGCGATCGCCTAGAAATCAGGACTCACAGGAATAGCGATCACTTAAGTAAGACGATGCAAAAATTAAGGCTTGCTGAATATCTTCATCTTCTAATTCGGGAAACTCCTGAAGCAGTTCTTCTCGATTAGGGTAGGTAGCTAATAACTCAATCACCCGACGAACGGTAAGGCGAAGATTACGAATAGAGGGTTGTCCATTCATGCGATTGGGATTGCTGGTAATGCGATCTAATTTCATGGAAGTAACTCTAGCTCCTTATGAAAATCCATGAGAGACGATTGTACTCCAAGCAAAATTTTATAGCAGGGAACAGGAAATAAGGCTTGTGCCACTAAAATAGAAAAATCATTCACGAGTGTTGTACTTATGGGTAATGAAGTTGAACTACTTGAACACTGGCGAGAACTCACACCCCAAAAGCAACAAAAAGTTTTAGAGTTTGTTGAACTACTTAAATCTGAGTCAGAAACAACACCTGCCGAATCTGAATTTTGTGCCACAAACACCCTTAGCCAAAAAATTATGGTCGATCCGACAACGAGCGATCGCTGCTGGATTGCAAGCAACTTCTCAATGAAGACGAAATTGAACTTGAACTTGCTGCACGTCGCGGTAGATTCCGTGAGTCGTAAAAAGACGTACATAGACTCTGGTATACTCATCACTGCTTTCTGTGGCATTCAGTCAGTCAGCATCAGAGCGAATCAAATTCTTAACGATGAAAATCTGGAGTTTGCCTCAAGTCGCAACGTTTCAGTTAGCTGATGTGATGTAGAAAAATCCCCTTTATATCCCATATCTTTTGGAATCCCCATGAAAGCAATTAAAGTTATGGCAACCATTGATGAGCATGGGCAACTTACTTTAGATCATCCCTTAATGACTGATAAGAACAGTCGTGTTGAAGTAATTGTCCTGATCGCAGAAGCAGCAGAAATTGATGAAGATGAGCCATCTAAAAAAGTGATTGTAGAAGATTTTCGTCAAGCTTGGCATGAAGCTATGACCGGACAAACGATTCCCGTGGCTCAACTTTGGGAAGGACTTGAAGATGTCTGAGCAATCGTTTATTCAAGTTGAAACCGCGCCAACATTCAACCGAAATATACGCACCCTCGCGAAGAAATATCGGAGTATTCGTAATGATATACAACCGGTAATTGAACAACTTGAACGGGGAGAGTTACCTGGAGATCAAATATCTAAAATTGGTTATGCAGTTTTTAAGCTACGAGTCCGAAATAGCGATGTTCAAAAAGGTAAAAGTGGTGGCTACCGTCTGATTTATTACATTAAAACAGCAATGGGGATTATTCTGCTCACTATTTATACTAAATCCGAACAAGCTGATATGGCAGCAGATGACATTAGGAGCATTATTACTGAGTATGAACAAAGCGCAGTTGAAGACCAATAAAATTTATAGAACAATACCTCATAGAATATAGGCGGATACCATCGGCTAACTTAGTTTAGCTTTTATAAATTCCAAATCTTTGTCGATTGCTGGTAATCCCTGATTAAACAACAGTTTCATAGCTGTTAGGTAGTTCAATGATGCGATGCACCTTGCTAAAGCCCTTGTCTTGCAAAAACTAGCAAAACTCGGCTAAAAGTGCTACAGGTAAATGGTTGTTAGTTTGAGAGGTACACATGAAAACCACTGGCATTCATCATGTAGCGATTATTTGTTCTAACTACGATCGCTCCAAAGCATTTTATGTCGAAACTTTAGGATTTTCGATTATTCAAGAGACTTTTCGCGCCGCCAGAAATTCTTATAAATTAGATTTAAAAGTTGCAGAAAATACTCAAATCGAACTATTCTCTTTCCCCAATCCTCCAGAACGACCTAGTAAACCAGAGTCTTGTGGTTTAAGACATCTTGCTTTTCAAGTTGATGATGTAGAGGAAACTGTTTTTTATTTAAAATCAAAAGGGTTAGAGGTAGAAAATATCAGAGTTGATGAAATTACAGGCAAGAAATATACTTTCTTTAAAGACCCAGATAATTTACCATTAGAAATTTATGAGCGTTAAAATTACTGCTGAAAGGTGAACTTGTTATCACTATAGATAATGAAGCGATCGCACCACTGTAATTGTCAATCTACTGAAATCAAGTTATTTTGATTCTCAGTCAACTTTACTACATAAAATTTATCTGGTTATTTGGAGGACAGTAAATACTTCTACCAAAAGAATCGCCAGTTTCAGCATCCGTTAATTCTACAAGTTTAGCGTTATCAGTACAAACACTTCTACTTTTAGACATTCTCAACTCACCTTGGACAAAACCAGTCACTATCCACACCATTCGGTTGTTAGAAATCGATTATTTATACTCTCCTGTTTTGGCTGCAAATTCCTCATATCTTGTAAGTTTTGCTTCTCTAATTTGCATCTTGCTAGACTTTTTGATAACACTTTAAATCGTCATCAAACGGCTTGCTGGTAAGCTATTATTTGCAGGATATATTCGTACTCTTGAGTTGAATGGTATTGGTTGATTAACTTGCTTTTTTGTCTGTACTGGTTTAGCTGTGACTGTCTGCACTAGCAATAAAGTAGTGGTGGTAGCAAATATAAAAGCAGATAATGAAGTTATTGTAAAAATATTAACTGTAGTGCAAATGCGCTTCATAATGCTCAGAATGTTAACAAGTTCATACCACTTTAAGCGATCGCTCCCATAAGTGTTTGCATCATCGCGCCAGAAACTCTATTCTGTCAGAGCGTCAAGTTTAACCAGTATTCTTAAGCCTTCCTCTCGCTTGCCAGTTGCAGCCATTGCTTTAAATCTGGTATATTCCCAGTCAAAAAACTCAAAAGCGATCGCTAGTAGATAAATATTTGCAATATCCAGCTAAAGAACCCAGGATAATGAATCATAATTAATCTCTATAGCTTTGAGTTATCAGCCATCAGCCACCAGTTACCAGCCGGACGCTGAGATGCCGAATAATCAAGGCTTTTGATTCAACTTAACGAATTAACTATGAATTCTGAACAAATCAAAAATTCTCTAAATATTTCGCCAGCGATACGTGTGGGAGTACTGGGTTTCGGCGGACTCGGACAAGCAGCCGCCAAGGTAGTTGCTGGCAAACGAGAAATGATTTTAGTCGCAGCAGCAGATCAAAAAGGCTACGTTTATGCTGCTGAAGGTTTAAATACTGAAAAATCTATTGCCACCTATCAGTCCCAAGGTTCGGTGGGTTATTTAGAGCCAATTGGTACATTAACAAATCAAAGTATTCAGGATTTAATCGAAATAGCTGAAGTAGATGGGTATTTTTTGGCTTTACCCAACCTGCCAAATGACTTTATTCCCAATGTCGCCAAGGAGTTTATCAAATCTGGTTGGCGCGGGGTACTAGTAGATGCGATTAAACGCACCACTGCTGTAGAACAACTCCTAGCGATGAAAGAGGAACTGCAAGCCGCCGGGATTACCTACATGACAGGATGCGGTGCTACACCTGGACTATTAACAGCAGCAGCAGCTTTAGCCGCCCAAAGTTACGCCGAAATTCATCAAGTTGAAATTACCTTTGGGGTGGGAATTGCTAACTGGGAAGCTTACCGCGCCACTGTTCGGGAAGATATAGGTCACATGCCTGGTTACACAGTAGAAACTGCGAGGGCGATGACTGACGCAGAAGTAGAAGCACTACTAGATAAAACTAATGGTGTGCTGACCTTGAAAAATATGGAACACGCTGATGATGTGATGTTAGAAGTAGCCGGGATAGTGGGACGCGATCGCGTTACAGTTGGTGGTGTAGTTGATACCCGCAATCCCAAAAAGCCTCTCAGCACTAATGTGAAGGTAACAGGACGTACCTTTGAAGGAAAGATTTCTACCCATACATTTACTCTGGGAGATGAAACCAGCATGGCAGCAAATGTCTGCGGCCCTGCTTTCGGCTATCTCAAAGCTGGCAGACAATTGCACCAACGCGGCATCTATGGAATATTCACCGCTGCCGAAATTATGCCTCAATTTGTTAGGTAAATAGGGAATGAGGAAGAAGCAGGGGAGCAGGGGAGCAGGGGAGCAGAGGAGAGAAGTTGCAGTAAGTTTTTCCCCTCAGCCCCTCAGCTCCTCAGCCCCTCCGCCCCTCTGCCTCTTCCCCATACCCAATGCCCAATTCTTATAATGGTATTTCAGTGCTGATAAATCGGAGGTAAGTGTGACCACTACGGTACACTGGCAGGAACGAGTTGGTAATCAAAGAGATTGGATTTGGCGTGGCTGGCAAACTCGCTACACTTACATTCGCCCTAGCCAAAATCACCCCAATACAACACCGCTAATTCTGTTACATGGCTTTGGCGCTTCCATTGGTCATTGGCGACATAATTTAGAAGTGTTGGGTGAGTATCATACAGTTTACGCCATAGATATGTTGGGTTTTGGCGCTTCTGAAAAAGCCGCAGCTAATTACAGCATCGAACTCTGGGTTGAGCAAGTTTACGATTTCTGGAAAACATTTATCCGTCAACCAGCGATATTAATAGGCAATTCCAACGGTTCACTAATATCTATGGCCGCCGCCGCCACCCATCCTGATATGGTGCTGGGTATGGTGATGATGAGTTTACCCGACCCGTCATTAGAACAAGAAGCAATTCCTCCTATGCTGCGCCCACTCGTCACAGCAATTAAAAATGTTGTCGCTTCGCCGTTGATACTTAAACCTGTATTTAACTTCGTGCGCCGTCCTGGGGTGCTGCGTCGCTGGGCTAGTCTCGCCTACGCTAACCCAGAGGCGATTACCGATGAGCTGATCGAAATTTTAGCAGGGCCTCCCCAAGACCGGGGTTCTGCGAGGGCGTTTAGTGCTTTGTTCAAAGCTGCGATCGGAATTAATTTTAGTCCCAGTGTCAAGACAGTATTACCAACCTTAACAATTCCGATGCTTTTAATTTGGGGACAAAAAGACCGGTTTGTTCCGCCAGCACTAGCTAGCCAATTTGCCCAATATAACGAGAAGTTGGAACTGCTGAATCTGGAGGATGTAGGGCATTGTCCCCATGATGAATGTCCAGAACAAGTTAACCAAGCGATATTAGATTGGATTGAGAGATGGATTGGCGTAGGCGAAGCCCGCCGCAGGCATCGCCAACCATTGGTTGTTCCCTAAATATTATGCAATGGGAGCGATCGCATCATCAGTAACTAGCCAATCGTCGCCTGGTTAGTGTCAACATCTGTAGCACCACTTACAGAACGCGCCACAGAAACCATTTTGTTGAGAATTTCTTGACTGGGAACTTTACCTTTCAACACCACAGTGCTACCCGTCTGAGCAACCCAAAGGGTATTAACATCATCGAGTTGGGGATCTTCATCAAATGCCAACGCTACCCGCTTTGCTAAACCACTTTGGTCATATTCTCCGCTTAATCCTAGACGTTCTGGAGGTATTGATTGCGTAGCAGCAGCGACATCACTACTAGGAGCTTGCTGTACAGCCTGGGGAGCCGGATTTACTTCTGCATTTTGAGGTTTTTCCATTCCAAACAATCTTTGTAGCCAACCCATAAAAACTTGTCTCCTATTAGAGGCTTCTCAAATCTGAGTATAAAAGGTTTGCAACAAACGCTGCATCTGCCAACAAAAAGATATACATTCAACGAAATTTTTGCTTGCGGTAGGATTTCTAAACAATTTCTCAATTGAGAATGCAATGAGTGCAACGCTTAAGTTTACAATAGGAGGTCGCACTGAAAATTTAGTGCGGTAGTAGGTCTAGCATTGCCCTTAGCTAGTATCTGCGTTACTCAATTCCTGCTCTAGCCTCTGTTGGCGAAGATGAAACATACCCTTTCAGTTCTCGTAGAAGATGAGGCGGGTGTTCTTTCCCGCATTTCTAGTTTATTTGCGCGTCGCGGCTTTAATATTGAAAGCCTTGCTGTTGGTCCTGCCGAACAAGGAGGAGTCTCCCGAATTACAATGGTTGTCCCTGGTGACGATCGCGTGATCGAGCAACTCACCAAGCAACTGTACAAGTTAGTCAATGTCCTAAAAGTCCAGGATATTACTGAAACTCCTTGTGTAGAGCGGGAATTGATGCTTTTGAAGGTGAATGCTAGTACCAGCAATCGCTCAGAAGTGATCGAATTGTCTCAGATTTTCCGGGCGCGAGTCGTGGACGTGGCAGAAGATTCTCTCACTTTAGAAGTTGTGGGAGATCCAGGTAAATTGGTAGCGATCGTGCAAGTATTACAAAAATTTGGTTTGAAAGAAATCGCCCGTACTGGCAAAATTGCCCTGACTCGTGAGTCAGGCGTGAATACCGAGTTACTCAAATCTTTGGAAGCAAAGGTTTAGTTGCGAATTTAAATCAAGACTCAGAAATACTCAACCGCAGCAGAAGTCATAGTGGCAATTGTTACTATGACTTCTGCTTAGGGATCAATACAGTTCAGTTAAGCGTTTCTTCCTTCTCTTTGCGTCCTTTGCGTCCTTGGCGGTTCGTTAAAAAAATTGACTTTGGCAAAGGATTTTAGCCTTAACCCAAGCGTATTGGTTTAAGGACTAGCAAAAAAAGAAATATCTAATTCAATACTGCTCAGTTAAGAATATTGGTAGGTTGGGTTGAAGCTTTGCGAAACCCAACAAACCCCGCAAAATGTTGGGTTTCGTTCCTCAACCCAACCTACACATTTTTATTTTTTAGGCAAAACCTATGCAGTATTTATATCCAACTACCCTTCAATTTTGGCGATCGCTTCTTCTGATGAGATATTACCATAAATCACAGACATAATCCCTGGCAGGTATTCATCCATCATCGTCACATTGGCGTAAACCACTCGTTGAATGAGGGCAAAACTGAGTCTATCACCTTCGACATCAATACTAGTTTTGTAGCTAATCTCGCCGTCGGTAAAGTCTAGCTCAAAGTTGCCGATCATCATGCCAGAATTAGCTCTAGTTAAAAACTCTGCTACAGCCAGCCGCTTATCTTCTGGTGCATTGACTGGACAAATTGAGTAAAAAACGAATTGATTTTATTCATTTCTGGCTCTAGCGTAACAATTCCATCTGCCATTTTCGCCTTGAAACGGTATTTGTAAAGATGGTTGCCCTGAAAGTTGCACGAAAGGCCAATCATCAACTGTGAAGAAATTGATTATTGCTTCAAAAATACTACCATCTCTAGAAGATGAGGGAAAATTTGCCTCTATTTTTTGTGTAAGATTATCTGGGTTAATATTATTTAATTCTGTCAAAAATTTATCGATTCCTTCCAGCATTTTAGTAGCAGATTTTTGAGTTTTGACAGATAGATTCGCCTCAGTCCAATCTTTAAAAAAGTTGATGATACATTCAGTAATTCCTTCTCCAGAAGTGCTTATTTGAGAAATATTTTCTGGGCTAATATAAGACCAAAGAGTACGATAGCCGATTTCGCCTGATTCTTGTTGCTGTTTAACAGATAAACCCAACCAACTTTCGGTGAAGAGGATTTGGTTATCGGGTTGTTCTTGGCTTAAATTCAGGATATATTTTGCAGTTTCATCAATGTTGATGGCGTGTTCTGCAAGGAGTGGTAATAAATCGGGTTTCAGGCTGGTTTCGATTGTAATGTCTGGTTCGCTGAAGAATTTCCTAGATGATAGGGGGTTACGCGCATCTGCTTTGAGATTGAATAATGCTTCCGTGTCGATGCGTTGGTAGATTTGCGGGTTAACTTGGAAGGTGAGGCGACACGCAATGAGTTCGTCGTCTTGTGTGGTGAGAGTGAGTGCGATCGCGCGAACGGTTAGGGGTGTTTGGGAGGAGTCGTGTAGGGTTAGTTCGGTGTCTAATTGATGATTTTCAGTTACCATATCCTATAAATTTCTGCTTGGATTGGCGACAACTTGAAAGGCACTGCGGCTTGAATTTTTAGCATTGTCGCTCGATAGCGTGAATATTGAAAATACCTTATACTCTTGGGCTTCTTTTGGCTTTAACATCTGCCAAATTTCTGTATCAACTTGGGTTCAATATTGCAACCCTAACTCATCTATTTTCTGAATTATGTGCTTTGGATTGGCAACGTTACAGATGCATCAATGGTTTTAGTAGCTTTCATAGAATTGCAATTCAACCAGTCGTCAGAATTATAACTCAGATTAACCGAGGCTTTTGGACTAAATATATAAGACCAGAAGGGCCGATCGCCCTACACCTTATACCACTGCCAAGTTAGTATGAGGCGATCACTTTTCGGTAGGATTCATTAAGCACAATTTTGAGCAATATAAATACATTAGGTTTTTATCACACATTAGTGAGGTAAAAACCCTCGTTCCTGTAAATAAGCCTCAAAATCTCGCCCTTTCTCGACAATGCCCTCAATATCTGAGTCAATCATATCTTCAGCCAAGTAACTGGCTTGGCTGGTGACAAAGCTGTTGGGTGTAAACATATCCTCTGGCAAACAGTCGAACTGCACTAACAAAGTGTCAATCAAGCTGGAAAATAGTTCAGGTACTTTAGCTATACCAGACTCGCCAGCATTATAAATAGCTTGCAGCAGGTAACGCCAGCGATTTAATGCTTCTATATCTTCAATGTTGGTGTACCATCGAACAAAGGCAAATTGAAACTCACTCAGAAAAGCCTCTGTATCACCACTGTGAGTGTTAAATAAGGCTTGTTCAAAGCGAGATAATTGTTCTAGAAACAAATCACTGGGCTTGTCAGAAGGTATATTGACCGCAGCATGGTTTGATTTTTCTTCATTAAGGATTGGGGAAAAAACACGAGGAGCAATATGGTTAGTCAGTTTCTCCCATATTTCCCAAGAATCATGGTTATAAGGGATCAGTACCTGATCTATCGCCCCTCCTAATGCTAATTTTTGGTAGTGATCTGTGTTTTCGGGTTGATCGTCTTCAAATTGCTGCAAAGCGTGGTTAAAGACTTTCACTAAAACCTCGTTTGGTTGCAAGCAAGACCAAAAGCCTTGAGATATTTTATCAACTTGCACGCCCACATAATGAAACCCAGGTATAACCTGCTTGAAGCCTCGAAAACCACCTTCAATCTGATAAATATCTGCATCTATCTGTGCTTTTTCTTTTGGCACATTACGTAGAATTATATGACAAAACCCTGTGTTCATATGCTTCTTGTGTTTGGAATTCTAATTTCTCTTTTTATTTAGTCACAAATCTAGGGAAGTCTAGGGAAGGTATTTATATCCGAATCTAAATATTTCCTTTCCGAGCTTGTTGATTCGCTTCGCGGTTCAATTTCACAACAGCTTTTAAAAATGCCTTTTGAGAGGTGTACCCATAACGCTTACCCACATCCTCGGCAGCTTTTGATTTATCTTTCTCTGTTTTCAAGTCTGCATACTTATCCTTCCCTTTTTTAATCTTCAGCATTTCTTGCGCTAATTTCGACAATTCTTCTTTTCCTTGCAGTTTGTTAAAGTCTTTTATATCAACTTTATTAATTGCATCACAAAGCCGATCAATATATTTAGCACTTTTCCAAAGAGCCGTGCCTAAGTCTGGACTATGATTAATTTGCTCAACTGCGAAACCTGTCTGCTCGTTGATTGACTGCAAGTATTGCTGATTGTTAATAGATATGTTTAATTTCATCTGTTGGTTGAGCACTACGTGTTCGACTGCCCCCCCTGTGTGATAAGCTTCATTGGCAAATACAAGTGCTTTGCTACGGTATTTCTGCAATTTGAGGGTTAGTTCATTCAGTTCCTGCTTATATTCTGTGCTTTGTTCTTCCTTGTCCTTAAGTTTCTTAATGTCTTCCAATATCCGATCAACTTCTCCTAGATACTCTTCATATAGTCGGTTGCTAGCCTCTAGTTCAGCGTCCGAATTAGTCTTCTTAATATATGATGCGCGAAGACCAGCAAGCAGATCGGGCACTTTCATAACCTTTTGATTGAGCTCATTAATCTTTTTCTTCATTTCAGAATTAACTTCTCGATAAATGGTATCAACCTCATTGAAGCGACTGGTTATTTCTGATTTCTGATTTTCATTAGTATCTCTAACCATTTTCTTCTTATATTTTTTCCACTGAAGATCAGACATAAAACGTCTTATTTTCAGAAGTGACATTACATCTTGGATTTTTTGAGAAGATTCTTTACCTTCTGGTGTCATTTGCGATTCTATTTGCTTTTTATCTTTTTCTTTTTCTTCTTTTCCTTCACCAACAGGCATATGCCCAGTTGTATAAACATTTGTGTCGAAAACAGTGCCAGACTCTTTACTCCACTTTTTGCGGAAAATTTCGTTGAATTGCTTCACTGCTTTAATTTCAATCGATTGATTACCGCTAGCATTGAAAGTCACATCGTAGTCAGAGGTTAAATCTTCGCTTCCAAAAGCTTCTTCTTTGAACCCCGATATCTGATTTTTCACCTCAGCGATAATCCTTGCCACCTCTTGCTTGCGGAAAGCAATGATTTTTTTCATGATTTCCGGGTTACTTAAGTATGTTGCTTTTACTTTTTTCCAATCACTGTTTGCTTTCTTAATCAATTCTTCGGCGTTCACGTTCTCGCTCAATATATTTTCTTCAGCCGAGTTTCCTGTAGGATTTACCTTACCTTTGACATAAACGGTTTCTTGGACACCATCTTGGCTCTTAACTACCAGTTCAAGCGAGGTCATCTGATACTTAGACTTGATATCTGTTAGGCGTTTCTTGACTGCTTTAGCAGATGTATTTTCATCCTTGATCAATTCATGGGCTTCTGCCAAACCCTGATTTAGGTCGTCTTGTTTTTGCTTTGGCGATCGCTCATCAGCTTTGCCATCTTTGGCTTTCTGATCCTTGCCAAATCCAAACTTATTTTTGACCTTATTGCCAAACTTGTCAAACTTGTCCTTGACGGATTTCTTCTTACCGTCAACCCAATTGTGGGCAGCTTCTTTTTTATCTTCAACCCACTGCTTACCAGCTTTATATTTCTCCTTCGCTGATTCTGTAACGGTTCCTACCTTCTTGCCAAACTTGCTATTTTTGAACTTGTTACTAACACTCTCTTTCTTATCATTAACCCAATTCTGACCAGCTTCCTTCTTATCTTCAGCCCACTGCTTACCGGCTTGATATTTCTCCTTCGCCGAATCTTTCAGTTCTCCAGCCTTCTTACCAAACTTGCTATTCTTAACCTTGTTGCCAACTTTATTAAACGCCTTCGCACCTTTATCAATTACCCAATCAACTGCTTTTTCCATCGGTTTCCGCAGTTTGTGGAAGATTGCTTGAACCTTATCGGCAATTCCATCTAATCCCAAAAGACTTGCTAGGAAACTGATAACTACAGGTAAAGATTTAGCTAGAGCATTTTCAACCCCCTTGATTGCTTGATCGATCGCACCACTAGCGATCGCACCAATCGCATCCAGTATCGCATTAATTAAATCGGCAATCTGCTGGGCACGTTCAATAAAGAATTTGACAATCTCATAAATCGCCTTAGCAGCTTTGATGAATGCTGAAGCCGGAGTCAACAGGCTGAGAATCCACTCAATCCCGGCTGTAATCACTTTTTCAATAATAAAATTCTTGATGGGTTCGATCACCAAAGCATTGAGGTCGCCCATCTTCTCTTGGACAAACTGCCACATCCCAGCCACACCCTCACTGGCTAAGACTTGAAATACATCAACAGTTTGTTCCAATCGACTGACCTTTTCTTCACCCAATCGTTTCACAGCTTGACCACGAATTGCTTCATAAGTGAAGCCTAAAAGCTGCATTGCTAGGCTAAAGATCCCTTTGAGGTCGAAGTTTTCTGGCATTTCAATACCAGTTTCTGCCATTGTGCCTGTCAGCCAGCCAATTAATCCTTGCTGGAGGTGCTTCCCGATATTATTCATGAAGTTGAGGAAGCCTTGCTTCAGTGCCTGGATCAAATTAGTCAAGAAACCAATCGGGTCTTTGAGGATTTGCCCAACTACGCCAGCAACTCGCGCTAGCACTTGCAAAAGCATTTTGGTCAGTTCAATTATCGTCTTGATCACTCCCACGATGAAGTCGAAAGCTTTTTGAATAAAACCTTTATTTGCTGCCTTCATCTCTTCAATGCGGGCATCAACAGCTTCCAAGTTCTCCTGATATTTCTGCGCTAGGGTGTCAATTAGCTCATCTTGCTTATCATCAACACTTTGTTGCAATTCTTCAAATTTGCTGTCAATGTCTGCGGCTGCTTGTTGACCGACTCCTTTTAAGTCTTGCGGTAGTTGGTTAACATAATTCTGAATTTCCTGCTTACCATTGGCTATTTCTGCTTTGGCTTGGGTCAGTCCTTTACTGATAATGGCGACAACTTTGTTAATGACACCATCCATCTGATTGATGTAAAGCTGGCGACCCTCTTGATAGAAAGCGTTCACCTCTGAAGGCATACCGAACAATTTGTCTATCAACCATTTTCCTGGCCCCAAAATGCCGCTGTAGCGATCGCTCTTATAATCGTCCATCCGCTTGCCAACATAATTCTCGAAGGCTTTCTTTGCGTCAGCAGCACCAGCATCAAAGGCTTGTATAACTTGTCCGTCGAGTTCACCGAGGGTTTTCTCAACTTTACCTTTGGTCTTGTCATAAATCTTATTAATATCACCAGCAACTTTTGCCCGTGCTTGCTCATCCTTGCTCTTGGCACCCACCTGCTGCTCCCCTACCTGACCCAGGTTTTGAGTACGGGTACCGTGCATTGCTTGGAGATGCTGCTGGGCTGTAGCTTCTGCCGTAGATTGAGCGGTTGCGAGTATCCCTTGCTCTTTTTGGCGATATTGTGGCGGCGCTTCTTGTGCATGGGTTTGAGCGTCTTTCTTGGCTGCGAGTGCCCCTTGAAACTCCGGTTCATTGGAGTTTGCCAATTGCTCCTCGGTAATATCCGCCTCTTTCATCTGCTGGTCAAGTTTTTTACTGTCATCTTGCAGTGGTGCCTCGACTTCAGCTTCTCCCTTAGATTTGGGTGCAGCTTTATCTGCATCAACGCCTGTTGGCGGTGTCCCTGGCTCATTCTTTGGCAGTGGTGTTACTTGTTTAGCCTCAATCCCACTGGCATCAGGTTTTTCTTTAGTTTTCTCTTCTAGTTGACCCTGAGAGCTTTTCTGTTCTTCTTTGACTTGACCGCTCAAATCGCCTTTCACAGAGTCCAGTTTGTTGTTATTTTTAAAGTTGTCCGCCTCTTCCAAGTTCTTGGGAGCCATATCAGCAATGCGCTCCATCAATTTGGCTTTGAAGGCGGCAGCGTCAAATCCTGGTGTTGGGGCTTGTTGCATCTCCCCAACTTGATTGGCTTGCGCTTTGCTGTCTATTTCATTACCTGGGGGTTGGGCTGCCGCTTGGGCTTCTTGGGCTTTGCTATTAGCAGGTGGGTGTTTTTTCTCAAGTCCGGCAACCTCTTTTGTTGTGCCGACTACCGCTTGAAATGCTGGGTCATCTTCAGGGGAAGTGGGAGCCTTTTTACCATCAGCTGCTGCATCAGGTAATTTTACTGTAGTGCTGGCTACATTTGCTCTTGGTAATCCGGCGATCGCTTTCCCTGCGTTTCCTCCAGGTAAATCTGCGTTTCCCTTACCTACATCTGCTCCTTTGCTTTGAGCTTGCTGTTGAGAATCGACCTTTTCTGTATTAACTTTGGTATCTTTTGACTCAGGCTCTTTTGCTTGATTTCCTCCAGCCTCAACCTGTTTCTGAGTTACTGCTGCACCAACCTTTTTTGTCGGAGGTGGATCTGTTGCCGCATTACCGCCATCATCTGGTGGTGTGGGGCTAGCTTGATGTTTTTCTGTCTTAGCCTGATTTTGTTGTTCGCCGTTTTCCGTATCAGTTTTGGATTCTAAATTTTTTTGGTTATTTTCGTCACTTGGTTTTTGGAAATTCTCTCGCAGTTGGATAGCTAGCCCATGCCCCGCAGAGGTTGTCGGCACTTTTGTCTGAAGTTTATTTTCTTTTGGTGCTACATGAAGAGATTTCGCCTGCACTGCACTGCCATTCTGCTGGACAACGTGCGTCAACTCATGAGCCAGTAATTCTTTGCCTGCATTACTTCCAGGAGAGTATTCGCCTTGACGGAAGAACACATCCTGTCCTGTAGTAAAAGCACGAGCTTGTATAGATTCATTTAAGCGATTAGATTGAGCATCAGTATGAACCCGGACGCTACCGAAATCAGCCCCAAACGCCTGTTCCATTGGTTGCTTGATCTCATCTGCCAGCGGCTGCCCATTTCCACGTGCTTGTTGGATAGAAGTTTCTAGCTCAGATGTTGCGGCTGTCCTTCCTCCACCCTGACGCTGCACCAAAGGAGTAACGGAATCCGCCAGGGATTTCATTTGTAATTGGTCTTCTTCCTCTGGTAATGCCTCCCGTTGGATAGATTGCACAGGTTCGCTCATCCTCTGCATCACCAACTGGGCTACGCTATCAGCCTCCTGCTCATAAATGTCTCCAGGTTGGCTAACTGTCAGTTTTGTTTGTGGACGCCGCAGTGATATTCGACTAATGTCATGTCCAAGTGGTTTGCTTGGGGATTGTACCTCATTCACTATCTGGGATAAAGTACCAAGCGGCTTCATTTGCAATTCTTCTTCTGGTAGTTCCTCCCGTTGCAACGAGGGAGTTTCTCCCCAAGATTTCATTTGTACTTCTTCTTCTAGCAGTTCCTCGCGCTGAATACTGCCCTCTGGTTTCGCTTGCAATTCATCTTCATCATCAGGTAATTCTTCTCGCTGAAGTTTCCCATTCTCTGGCTGATGAATTCTTTGCATCACCTGACGTGCTGTTTGGTCAGCTTCTTGCTCGTACTTATCTCTAGGCTCCCCAATTGTCAGTTTTGCCTGAATTGGTGTTGATGTATCTGATCTTCTGACTGGAATATTGGCAAAGTTATGACCAAATCGAGTTGCTTTTTCCAGTCGAGAATTCAATGATCGATCCATCTTGGCTTGCAATACATTCAGCCGTTCTTGTCCCTCTGGCGTAATCGTCCGATGCTTGGCTTGTAATTCCAATCCAGTTACTTCCATCTTTTCTTCTGCAAAAGCTTCATTTTCTACGTCCGTTTGTGTCAGGGGCGTAAAAGATGCTTTTTGAGTTTGGCCACCAAACGGTCTATAGGCCAATTGAGGAGTTTGTTCTGGTGCTTGAAAATTAGAAAAGCTGGATGAGGGACTTTTGAGGGATTTCATCGGTTTTATTGCAACTATTGACGATTCAATTTGTCTAGGTGATTAGCGCTCTTTTATTACTCTCGTCAGATTAAATTTGAAACCCTATTTTGGCGTTAGTCCGCGCAGGCAGACTTTGTTTGTGTAGCCGCGATTTCTAATCGCTTGGATTATTCTCTCTCTAGAGTCATAGAAGAGCGTTAGTTTTAATTATCATTTACTCAAAATTGCAATTATCAAGATAATTTTAGAACGCTAATCAATTAGAAATAATTAAGATGTGTTTCCCCCGAAGATAAGTACACGCTTGTAAATAGTCTCATGTCGGATAAAGGAGAACACGCGGCCGTGTTCCCCTAGCCACAATAAAAAGTATCCTTGAATCTGCCTTCTGATATTAGTATTTTCTTAAGCTGGCAATGTTTTTATGCAAAACTGACTCTTAGTGTATGAAAAAAATCAGGATTAGAACTGCTACCAGAGAAAGTTACACCATCTTCAGGCAAGATAACCCTTCAGGGCTGGCGAATGTATTGTTTGTACTTTATCCAGTATTTTTCCGCTCATAGAAAAGTGAAGTTGTCACTATCAAGTGTGAGACTCACTACCCCCTGCACAATACCGATAATCTCATCTTGCTCTGCTCCCAGTTTGTCTAAGAATATTCGTGTGTTACTTCCAACAACTTGCAAGCGGTAATCCTGTAAAAATCCGTTGAGTTCAATTCGGTCTTGGCTAGAGTCGAAGTCAGTAATAGTAGCCAAGTCTCCAAAACCAGGATTCGTAGTATTGTTATCGTCGTAGAAAACATTTACAGCGTCCCCTAGAATAAATCTATCTGCTCCAGCCCCGCCAGTTAAGTTATCAATTTCCCCTAATCCAGGTGGAAGCGGACTACCAGGAAAAGTACCGATGAGGATATCATTTCCAGATCCCCCATTGAGGATATCATTGCCCGGCCCGCCTTGTAGGCTATCATTGCCGTCCTCACCATTGAGGATATCATCGCCATTACTACCGTCTAGCGTATCATCGCCTACTCTTGCATTTAGAGTGTTATTAGAAGTATTACCAAAAAGAAAGTTGTTAAAACTGTTACCTATCCCGGTAATGTTGCCACCTTCTCTCAGCCTCAGGTTCTCCAGATTGGCTCCTAATGTGTAGCTTACAGAAGACCGGACGGTATCTATGCCTGAATTCGTAGCCTCTGTAATGATATCAAGAGTAGTGTCAACAAAGTAACTATCGTCACCTGCACCACCTTTTAAAGTATCATTTCCTACACCCCCATTAAGTGTGTCATTGCCATTATTACCGGATAATTGATTATTTTGGTTATCGCCAACAATGTTGTCATTTGCATTTGTGCCGATGACATTATCAAAGTTGACTGCGGTAAATGACAATGTTCCCAAGCCAGGAACGTTATTAGCAGCTAAACTTTGAGTTAGTAGGTTAACGGCGATAGATACCCCAGCCAAAGATTGAGATGCATCTATGGTGTTGTTGGCAACATTAGAATTCGCAATAACCTTTTCGACTTTAAAGAGTAGGTCTTTTCCCAATCCCCCAGCTTTTTGAATAGTTCCGACACCTGATAAGGTAATGGTTTGATCTAGTTGACTGTAGTCTGCGGTATCAATGCCATCTCCACCATCAATGTTGTCGTTACCCTGACTGCCTTTGAAGGTGTCACCGCCTGCACCACCTTTTAGAGTGTCGTTTCCTGTACCCCCATCAAGTGTATCATTGCCATTATTACCGGATAATTGGTTATTTTGGTTATCGCCAGTAATGCTGTCATTTGCATTTGTGCCGATGACATTATCAAAGTTGACTGCGGTAAATGACAATGTTCCCAAGCCAGGAACGTTATTGGCAGCTAAACTTTGGGTTTGCAGGTTAGCGGTGATAAATACCCCAGGCAAAGATTGGGATGCATCGATGGTGTTGTTGGCAACATTAGCATTAGCAATAACCTTTTCGACTTTAAAGAGTAGGTCTTTTTCCAATCCCCCAGCTTTTTGAATAGTTCCAACACCTGATAAGGTAATGGTTTGACCTAGTTGACTGTAGTCTGCGGTATCAATGCCATCTCCACCATCAATGTTGTCGTTACCCTGACTGCCTTTGAAGGTGTCACTGCCTGCACCACCTTTTAGAGTGTCGTTTCCTGTGCCCCCATCAAGTGTATCATTGCCATTTCCGCCGCTGAGACTGTCGTTCGCCGTGCCACCTGCGAGGGAATCGTTACCAGCCAAGCCATTCAAGATATCGTTACCGGAGGCACTATTGGCGTTACCACCACTAGCCCAACCAACTATGGTGTCATTTCCCGAACTCCCATTTATCGTGTCAGGATTTGTAGTACCGAAAGCCATATTATCTCTCCTAAATTTCTCACTAAATATGTAAGTTCAGCATCAATCAAAGAACTATTTATCAGTTCAATGTAGATTACTTGTCATTTGCGTAATCTCATGTTAAAAAACATTAACTATTTAGTTAGGAACTTCTCAAGAAAAAATATCCAACTACTTACTGTAGGCTGACCTGAAAAGCCAGCCCTTAGTTGCAAGCGAAACGCCTACTCTACAAAATTAGATAAATTCTTTCCTGACAATCCATTACTTGATTACGCAAATGATTAAGTAACTAGGTCAAATATTTTGGTTTTTTCCAACTTTTTGAACCCATGCTGTAATTATTTAATTATCATTAAGTACAAGGTTACATAAAGTTCTTTATAAAATCTTACAAATACTTAATAAAGGCGATTCATAATATATTAATATGTGTTTATAAACCTTAAATTAAATATTTTTTACAATCTCCTAACTTATTTGGTTAATGTTGTCAGCTTTGTAGCTTTATAGGCTTTGTCATTAAGTTAGGTTTCAATATCTTTTTTTTTGTTAAAGAACTATTATGTTTAATTGCAAAAAAACATCTACTAAACCAATATTTTTTTAAATAGATAAGTTAAATTGATATATATCCAAAATATTTTTATCCTTAATAACACTTAAGCTTTACAAAAATTTTATATGCTTTTTGGAAATTAGCGATCGCTGCGGTTTTTGGTAATTGGACTCTTGAAAAGTTGAATGTAGATTCAGACCTCAACCAAATCTTACTTATATTTTCTTCCCTAGTATCCACAGGAGACTTATAGTCGTTCCGCTGCTAAAATTTTGGATAGTCTCTAGTCTATAGAAATGCTCCGATACAATAAGCAAACAATATTTATTATTATTTCTCTACTCATCGTTGTACCGATGGGATTTTTGTTTAAGTATTATAATGGCCCTGCCCATCACTGGTTTAATGACTACGGAGCAGCTGTATTTTACGAAATATTTTGGTGTCTGTTCGGATTTTTGTTTTTCAGAAGTCGGGCAGCGGTAATCCAAATTCCTATATGGGTTTTTGTCATCACCTGTATACTAGAATTCTTGCAACTTTGGCATCCGCCACTATTAGAGCAAATGCGCGCCACCTTGATAGGTAAATTGTTACTTGGTACGACCTTTGTTTGGTGGGATTTTCCTCATTATGTATTGGGTTCTGCTTTAGGCTGGTTATGGCTGCGACAATTACACAAAATAAGTTATGCAAAAAAAAGTCAAGGTTAAACCTAATTCAAAACAGCAAAAAATTGAAGAACAACCTGATGGTAGTCTGACTGTTTATTTAAAATCGCCCCCAGTTGACGGTAAGGCTAACGAAGAGTTAATTAAACTACTAGCAGATAAATTTGATGTACCCAAGTCTCATATCAGAATTAAGTCAGGTTTCTCCTCTCGGCAAAAGCTGATGGAAATCGATCCGAATACCTAACTGCTGCTTAATAATATCTTTTGTGAAGACTTTGCTGCTTTCTGAATGTGAGCTACATTCCACCCAGGACATTCTCTACTAGAGACAATAAACGAGAGATAGTAACTTGCAAAATCTAATTTTTATGCCTCTCTAATACTGATATACCTTGGTTGAGTTTTGACTCTTTCTATCCAAGCTTGGATAGCAGGATATTGTGTTAAATCAAACCCACCTTCATCAGCTACATGAGTATAAGCGAACAAGGCAATATCAGCAATCGTGTAACGTTCTCCCACAAAAAAATCTTGAGAAGTTAAGTGTTTATCCATCAAGTTAAGTGCTGCATAGCCTGGTTCGCGTTTTTGTTTGATAGCTTCACTATATTCTTCAGTTTTACCTAAAATAGAAATCCAAAATCTTGATGTAGCAATAAAAGGCTCATGGCTATATTGTTCAAAACATAACCATTGCAGCACCTGCGCTCGTAAAAAGCGGTCATAAGGTAAAAACTCTGTACCTTCACTCAGATAAACCAATATGGCATTTGATTCTGCCAAATATTTCCCTGGCTCGATTTCCAGAACAGGTATCTTACCGTTAGGATTTTTACTCAAAAATTCTGGTGTTCGAGTCTCGCCTTTCAAGATGTTAAGCTCTATCCTCTCAAAAGGTATACCTAGTTGTGTCAATAAAAGACGTATCTTATAACCATGACCAGAAGGTAAAAAATCGTACAGATGCAGTAGTTCCATGTTAAAATACAGTTAGGAATATGTTGAGAAGTAAAGGTTCAAAATACAATATTTTACCAAAAGATTTTCCCAAAACCGGATATTTTTTTTGTATTTAGGTTCTGAACGTACTACATAAAATTATTCGGGAAAATAAAATATTATTTATTTCTAGTTTGAGATGTTTAATTTAGTTAATGGTCGAAAAGAAAACTATGTGTGGAAGATTTACTCTAAACCATTCGTCAGCAGGATTGTCTGAAGTTTTCCATGTCGAGTCAGTTCCCGATTTGGCAGCGGAATATAACATTGCGCCTACGCAAATGGTGGCGACAGTGTTACAAAATCCCGAAAACAAAAAGCGAGAATTTAAGCAGTTGCATTGGGGATTAATTCCGTCATGGGCGAAAGATGCAGGAATGGGAGCAAAGCTGATTAATGCTAGGGCAGAAACTGTTGCCGAAAAACCTGCTTTTCGTTCGGCTTTTAAGCACAGACGCTGTTTAGTGCTAGCTGATGGCTTTTATGAGTGGCAACGCCAACAAGGTAAGAAGCAGCCATTTTATTTTCGTCTCCAAGATGGGCAACCCTTCGGTTTTGCAGGTTTGTGGGAGAGATGGCGATGCCTACGGCAACCCGAAGCGGGAACGCCTGCTAACGAAGAAATAATTTCTTGTACAATTTTGACAACGGCAGCTAACGAATTACTCCAACCCATCCACGAGCGGATGCCAGTAATTCTTGAGCCACAAGATTACGATTTATGGCTAGATTCCCAAGTGGAAACGGCCCAAACCTTACAGCAGCTATTGCGTCCTTATCCAGCGTCAGCAATGACTGCATATCCAGTTAGCACCTTGGTAAACAACTCTCGACATAATAGTTCAGAATGTATAGTACCCCTCAGCGAGAAGAACGCCCCCGCAAATCAGTTAAATTAACTATTGAGTGAACTAAGGGATTGGGGAGATGAGGGGACAAGGGAGACAAAAGGATAAAGAAAGTGTTTTCCCGCCCAATGCCCAATGCCCAATGCCCAATACCCAGAGACAAATATGCCAAGAACACAAAAGAACGATAATTTTATTGACAAATCCTTTACTGTGATGGCGGATATCATTCTGAAGATCCTGCCAACCAACAAAAAAGCTAAAGAAGCGTTTGTTTATTATCGAGATGGGATGTCAGCCCAAGCGGAAGGGGAATATGCTGAGGCATTGGAATACTATGAAGAAGCTCTAACACTAGAGGAAGATACCAACGATCGCGGCTATATTTTCTACAATATGGGGCTAATTTATGCCAGCAATGGCGACCACAACAAAGCTTTGGAGTTATATCACAAGGGAATTGAGTTGAACCCACGTATGCCCCAAGCCTTGAATAACATCGCTGTGATTTATCACTACCAAGGCGAAAAAGAAAAAGAAGCTGGAGATAATGAAGCTGGCGAAGCACTTTTTGACCAAGCAGCAGACTATTGGATTCGTGCTATTCGCATGGCTCCCAATAACTACATCGAAGCCCAAAACTGGCTGAAAACCACCGGGCGATCGCAAATTGACGTATTCTTTTAGTCATTAGTCATTAGTTCTTTGTCATTTGCTAAGGACTAATGACCAATGACCAATGACCAATACTTCGACTACGCGGTAGTTGAGCGCAGTCGAAACTCAGTACAAGTGACAAATGACAATTTATGATTGACCAAGAACAAGTTCACAAAGTAGCCAATCTTGCTCGTTTAGAATTGACTCCAGAAGAAGAGGAACAATTCACTACCCAGTTGGGAAGTATTCTTGACTATATCGAACAATTGAATGAACTTGATGTCAGTAATGTGCTGCCAACAACACGCGCAATTGATGTCAGCAATATCACACGAGAGGATGAATTGCAACCCTATCCTGACCGAGAAAGTATTCTCAACAGTGCGCCCGAACAGGAAGGCGAATTTTTCAAAGTACCAAAAATCCTCAATGCTGAATAGTCAAACAATTTGGGATTTTAGATTTGCAATTGCAATTTTAGATTGATGAGAGCGCAGCGTAAAGCCTTCTCTTCTCCCAAAAGGAGACGCTATGCGTAACTTACTTATACAAAATGGTACGAGAGGCTTGTCTGCAACACTTGCAGGAATACGCTAACGGCATAGCAACTCTTAGAGATGCTACCGTGTAGCTTGCTTCTCTGTAGGAGTACGCTTAGAGCAAGTCCTAACAGCGTATACTTAGATTTGTTTCACGCACAAGTGGCGAGGAAGCAAAACATACTTCTGTATGTTAAATATTTGTTTACATTATTAGCAAATATTAAAATACTTGCTCGTACTGTCAAAGTATGTTCTATGTCTAAATCTGTAATCACCGTTACCGTCAAATTGTTCGCTGCTTATCAAGAAGCCTTTAGGGCTTCGGAATTAGTGCTGGAATTTCCTAATAGTATGCCAGTCAAAGCAGTATGCGATCGCCTCATAGCTGAACACCCTGAACTCTCACAATGGCGCGATATAACCCGTTTTGGGATTAATTTGATATTTGTCGAACCAGACACCTTACTACAAGATGGAGATGAGGTTGTGTTGATTCCACCAGTCAGCGGCGGCTAGAAAAACAGTTAGGAGTTAGGAGTTATAAATTAAAGATTCAAAACTTCTAACTCATAACTTTTCAAAGAGAATTAGTCTGAGCAGTTAGCTTTATTAAGTTGTCTAACTCTTGCTGCATCTGACTAACAACTAATTCATAACATTCATTGACATAATGGCGATCGCTAGCTGCTTCACGACCGTAACGTTCAAATATAATTGGCGGACAAACCCGCGTATATATGGGCACTGGCAATGGAATATTTGGCAATGGGCCAATTGCTAATCCCCAAGGTAGTCCGAGATAGATTGGAAAAACTTCTGGATCGATACCTAATAGCCAAGGCATCCCCCACTCGTGGAGTTGCTGCACAACTTTGTAGCAGTCAGCGATGATAATGAGTGTATCGTGAGCGCCCCAAGAAATCACAGGCACAATCGGCACATTTTCCCGTAACGCTAACTTGATAAATCCTTGTCGCCCAGCTAGATAGATTTTATTACGTAAATAATGCGGTCGGAAGACATCTTCGGCTCCACCGGGATAAACTAGCACACTCGCTCCAGAGCGTAAGGCAGTATAAGCCATTTTTGGATGGGCAATGATTGCTCCAGCCTTGGCTACCAGTTGCGCTAGTGGCGGGCTAACCTGCCAAGCTTTGGGATGCATCAAACCATAAATGGGTTTCTCTACACCAAATCTTCGGAACCAGTCGTACATCATCATTGCCATATCTGGGGCTGCGAGTCCCCCATTGTGCGAACCAACAAATAAAACTTTTTGCTGGGGTGGAATATTCTCCCAGCCACTAGTTTGAACTCGGAAATAGTAGCGATACAAAAAGCCAAACAGGGGCATCAGAGATTCTATGAACTTTGGATCTCGCTCATCCAAAGACCAACCAAGTCTTTTGTTTAATAAATGTTGCTTTTTTGACATCGAGGCATTCTAACAGCATTGGCAAAGTTCAAACAATCCCTTGATTAGATATAACTCAATACGGTTGGGTTAAAGCTAAAACTCTGTATTAAATTCAACATAGCCGCGTAGCAGTTGATTTTACTTAATTGCGATCGCTTAATCATTTAGATATTTGGTGAAATTAAATATGCTTTATCCATAATCCTTGTAGAGACATAGCACTACTACGTCTCTAAATTACTTTCCACTCATATTTTTATTGTCAGATCGCGGCGATTAATTTGGTGATATCTATCGAGTAGTTGCTGGTTTTGAACGCTGCTGCTGGTAAAAACCCACAACCTTTTGAAGATATGTAGCAGTAAATCCGCTGTTGCAGCCTGTATAGCTGCCAGTCATCCACCAGCAACCGACGCCACGCACAGCAGCGATTTCATTATTACTGCTGGCGATAAATTGCTTGTTAAACTCACGGCGCGTGATGCAAGATATAACTTGGCGTGCCTTTGCAGGACTATTTTCAAACTGCGTTGGTGTTAGTTCTTGTTTAAGACAATATTTCGACCAGCCTTTTAAGGTTTCTGGTTTAACTTGCCATTCACTCTAGTAACTTAAAAACTTGGGTGCATATTTTGAGATGTCCCTGTATTGCTTCATCCCAGGCAGGGTAAAAGTTTCTTTTCCCATCCATCGCTCCACCCATGACCAAAGTTTCAAATACCATCGGCTTAGAGCCAGAGTTGCAGCTGCCAGGGTTTAAGTCTATGCCCACAAATCTAGTTGAAATTATAGAGTCCTTGAGTTCGTTGATCATAACTGTGGTGTGGGCTGACATTATCCACAAAGACCACTCAATGAATGACTCAACGGCAACGGGCGTTTGCCCTTCTAGTTTGTAGTAATTAAACATAGTTGAATAAAAGACTTAAAATCGCCAGCCAGAAGGCAAAGCCGAGGCACAGCGTACCTGTAAGCCGCATCCTGCCCCAAGGATACCCATACAAATCATCGTAATAGGCTATAAAGGTCGATGGCAGAGAAATCAGCGATTCTAGTAACTCTTGGAGATCCATATAATGAGAGCTAAATTTTTAGCAGAATGCGTAACTAGTCATGCTAGTGGTAGCACAACAGTTAATTTAGCCCCAGTTCTTAAAAGCACTGAAGAGAACAAGTCCTTTTGGCAAGCGACACCTAGCGGCAAGCTAGAGATGTGTATTACCAATCCCAACGCAACAGAATTTTTTAAAGCAGGTGTTGAGTATTACCTTGACTTCACTCCGGCAACTTGAAGACAACTTGGAGTTAAGTCAGAGACAACTTACAGTCCAGTGGACACTGCAATCGCGTTCACTGGATGCAAAACTTAGTTTTGCTGAACCGCGATCGCTCTCGATAATTCCCGAAACAGAAGATTTGCAACCTTAGACATCAGCTTGTTTTGCAAGTGCTTACCGTTGAGCAGCTGCTTGCCTGAACCGTCAACATTCTTTTTGAGTGTTTCCTTATAAAGGGCAATCTCGTTACCTATAGGATTATCAGGCAGCCGCCCCTCAACCTCAACCTTTGTGATCACGTGCTGCCAGAAGTTCATTCGACAAAGGGCGCTGCCGGCTCCTTTCTCAACTAACTTATCCCCGGATTGCTCCAGGACTGTTCCCATACCCAGCCTAAGTTTAAAAGCATCCCGGCTGCGGTTGCGTTTCACCCGTTTGACATCACCGGGTAGGAATTTCACTACAGATTTACCATTCTCGCGGGTGACTTGTTTTTTCTTTACCTCCCTGACCTCTCGCTCAATCAACTGTTTCCCATTGCTGAGAAACGCTTCAAACGGATAAATCCGACTCAGCAGCCTGGCCCTAATTCTCAATCCAAAACTGAACTGATCGAAAATCTGGTTATAGGTTAAGAAAAGTTCATCATTGACCAGCGACTTGAGTTTAGTTTCTAGTCGCTGCTCCTCGATGTCGATATCGCAAAGCCAGCTAGCGTGTAGGCGAACAGTTGGATCTATCTCTAGTCCAAATTGCACCGCCGCCGATTGCTGGTATTGCTTGGATATTGATTTGTAACTTTGTGGGTGTACTTCCAATTTCCTTTCGGCTAACCAACCCCATAACGGCGGAACATTGCCCAGCTTGGTGCTTTCAGTTTTACTGTGAGCTTTTTCTGGAAACTGCCAAGCTAGGTTTTGGCGAGTGTAGTTAATGATTGGGCTTTGTACCCGGTTAAGGTGTTCGAGTTGTTGCACCAGTTCCCGCAGTTCATCAATTAGCTGTGGACGGTGCATTAGAAATTGGCGTGGGTTAAGTTCACCAGTTTCTAGATAATTTTCTTGATCGAGAGCGTAAGCAGCCATAGCTAAAGCGTCAGCCTCATCAGATTTATTGGGTAGGTTTTTGCCACCGCGATAACGCCTCAGCTCAATATGACCAACCCAAAGGATTTTAATTTCTAAGCTTTCCAGGATTCTCGCCCAAAGCCTTGAGTAATGATTTCCTGTTGGCTCAAGAATTGCCACATCGGGCTTATTCTCTATTACGTAATCAGCAAAATCAAAAGCTGATTTCTGCTTGCTTTTACGTTTGGGATTAGAGTAGAAACTGGGAAATAAACTATTAGCTTTAGTCCGGCTTTTTTGCCAATAGGTCTTCAATCCACCTGCGGGATATTGTGTTAAAATATGACAAGTTGCGCTTGACTTACTAACATCAACTCCCAAGGATCTAATCGATTCAATTGTCATGGTTCAGTTGCTAATTGGGGTATTTAAAATTCGTGTTCCTACCACGAATAATTGAAAAGCCCAGTTTGTACGCTTGAATCCCCTAACACCCCACCAAAAGAGGGGCGCGATTCACTCTTAACGCTGGGTTTAACCCGGTAGCTCTAGGGAGGGTGCGCTTGAATGGGCACAACGCCTCACGAATGGAGGTGCGATTCACTGTTAACGCCCCGTTCCCTAGAGCAGTGGGGCGGGTGCTTTGGACACAACCCGCGACGGTGGGTAATTCCCACCGTTTCGGCCACTGTGTCAGGTGGCCCACGCCGTAGCGCGATCGCAATTGCGATTCATCAGGCGGTTCTAGAATTATCCAGAGTCTCAACTATTTCTTGAATTTTTTCAGCAGATAATTCACGGTATTGTTCGCCAGCTTTTGCCCCTACATATTCTTTCCAATCTTCTATGCTTTCTCCAGACATTTTGGCGAGAAGTTGTATAGCTACTCCGATTGCTAAACTGTTTAAAACATATAAATCTTTTGGTAAAGTCACGAAGTCATTATTTGGTGGTTTAGTTGTTAAACTTTCATTACTCATAAATTTCATCATCATCAAATTCGTCATCATATCCAACTAATGAATATGAGTTTTCTGGGTCAATAATATTTAGGGAATCAACCATTGCTCGACCCGTGAGAACATCAAGAACTGAGTAGCCAGTGTTCGCGATCGCGGTTTCAATTGGTACCATCTCGAAGATTCGCTCCAGTTCCGGTGTTCTCAGCCTTGGGTCAACATCCTCAATGGAGAGGATTTGCGGTGGTTCCTGGTTGCCATCAATCCATCGGTCATACTGGGTATTGCAAAACTCAACAAAAGCTCTAGCGCCTTCAGGCGTTCCTGACTGTGGTGCAGTTTCAAAAAAATCAGCAAGTTCTTTGCTGCGGGCGAACCCTTCCACCCAGCACTGCATAGAAGCAACCCACTCGTGACTCATGGAAAAGCCACCTTTTAGCTCTGCCTCAAGTGCAACTGCGACTGCATCAGCTTTGCAGTGGATGGCAGTAATTTGGGCTAAGGACTGAAATTGAATGCTACTAAGGCGCTCTACGTCGATAATCCACAGCGCCACTTCTTCACCATTTTGGTCAACGGTTCGCTCCATCGGGAAAGGGTCGCGCATGGGTATCATCCCGTCTACAAATAAATCCAAAATTGGCTCATAGGGATTGCCGGGCTTGAGTTTCACCCAAGTGTCATGTTTGGTCATGATTAAAAATGCTCGTTAGGATCGTTTTTTTGGGCTTGAGACGTTTGGTCAAAAGGGATGTCGTCCGGGTCAGCCTCCTTCTTTGGTGGCTCATCCTTAATTTTTCCAAGCTGTTTAAGTTCGGCTTTGAGTTCGGCAATCTCATCGAGCAACTTTTCTTTCCGCACTTCAGCCTGCAACATTTGCCTGTTGTATTCCTTGGTTACTGATTCTCGGATTGTGCGCTCGACTGTATCCGCAAGTTGCAAGATAGCTTGTTCTGGGTCTTCTCCTTCCTCAACTTCAGCAAATAGTTCTAGATGCTTGTTTTCGTAATTTCCGAGATTGAGTACGCGTTTGTAAGAAATGGTTTTGATTTTCATGCTTGTGTGCTATTTTTTACTTGTTTGAATTGATTTTTAATTGCGATCGCTAAAAACTTCAGTCCTCCTCGGCAGACGGCGAATCAAGCAAATCTATAGGTTCATCAAAAAATTTGCTCCCGTCGTCATCGCCAAGGTAGATGCTGAAAAGTGGCGCTGCCGTTTCACCCTTTAGTATCCATTCGTTAGTGTATCCGCCATCCTCGAAAGGGATGCGTGCTGGCAAGTCAATCGGTGGCGAATATCCCAGTCTTAATGCGGCAATTTTAGTACGCTCGCTTAAACGAACAAAAGTTACCACCGTGAGTGGATACTGGTAAATACCAGCTCTTCCAAACAGCCCTGATTCAAAAACGGTTATGGTGTAACGCTCAAATATTATTGGATGTGATATTTTTGACATACTTGAATCGGTTTATGAAAGCGATGCCTCCGGCGAGCTACGCTAACGCACTTCTCAAAAGCGATCGCGCTTTTGAATTAGTCCTTCTGTTCTTCCAATACTTGAGTACTCACTTTGACCAGAATTCGGCGCAACTCCTTAGCTATCTCTGGTGGCTGCCGAGCTATCTCTGTGCTTAGTAAATTGAGAAATTTTTCGTAGGTTTCCATAATTCTCCTATTGGTTGATTGGTTAACGCGATCGCTTTCAACTCTTGAAAGGCTGCATAACTCTGCCAGCAATGCCAGACACGAAGCCTAGCGACACGCCACACCAGACATAAGAAGGTCTAACAAACATAGTCGCAATACCAATAACACCAGACCAAAACAGACCTGTTGCTAATATTTTGAGTCCTTTATTCTCTTGTGACTGGCTGTTGATCGCTTGGACAACAATCTGTGAATTTTCAAGTGTTGCAGTGATTTTTGTAATGTCCGTTTGACATTCACGCTCAAGTCGCGCGATCGCATCTCGATCCGCCTTAACTGGAGACGTTGCCATTTTGACAAGCGCTGAACTTAGCACTTCGTTACCATCCATTCCTCTCTCCCTCCTCTAAAATTTGCTGCAATCGCCGCTTGCCCTCTTCCCATCGGCGGCCGCCCAATTTCAATATTTGCTCAATCACATAAGTCTCCCCTTTGACTTTCAACAAACTGATTACTGCTAAGTAGAAGGCTTTATCTACGGAAGTGGAAGCGGAAGTTTCGCCGCTACGATCCGCGCTCGGCTCCTTATATAAGTGTTCCAGGCTGGTGGTTAGCTCCTCCTTAACTTCCGGCGGGTAAGTCGGTGCAGCGCCGTAAATTTCGTAGAGCGCTTGCTCTTGCTGTTGGGTATGAAGTCCAATCTCCACCTGTTCTAGTTCTTGGTTCATGGCTGTTAGTGCTGCGCGTCGTGCATCCTGCGCGGTGAGTCGCCGCGACTCACCGACGAGTTGCACTGCTGCCACCAGTGCCAGACTGTAGCTGATTCCCTTGCCAATTTGGGGCAGGGGAGAAAGTGCAGCTAGCCAAAAAGCTGTGGCGCTAGCTAGCAAACAGTTGGTTTTTAACCACCTATCAGCCATGACAGCATTCCTCCCAAAACAATCGAAACTGCGATCGCAATCAGCAAGGCATAATAATCTGGTTCAGACAACTTGAGAAACTGTCTCACCGCGTCATCTGTTAGTAAAGCTAGGACTAGCGCAGCGCAAGACATTATGTAGATAACCCACATCACCCGAAATAAAGCAGGATGCAGCGCCCCTAGCCAAGCCACAAAGCTAGAGGCGATACATCCCAGAAGAAACCAAGCCCCCAGGTGTACCGCCTTTGCCATTAGTATTTTTCCTTGATTTTGGCTTTGAGTTCGTCAATCCGTTGCTGGGCTTTGTTTTCAGCGCGGTCTAAACCAAAGCCCAACCGTGCATACTCAGGTCGCAGCGTGTGCAAATGCCTTGCGGTAGAAGCATCAGACCGTTTTTTAGTGAGTTCGCTATCTGCAACTCCCTTAATGTAGTTACGATGGGCAGTGTGTACCTGTGCGTCCGATTGTTCAAGGGTTTTCAGGGATTTGTAAGCGCGCTTCGCCTGGCGTGCTTCTTCTTTCTTCTGGGTTGCAACTCGCTTGAGTGCATCAGCCTCAGCTTTGTTGAAGTAGCGTGGCGTATCATTGATAGGTGCTGTCCTGACAGTCTCCCAACTCCCCGCATTCACTGGGTTAATGACGGTTGGATCTGTTGGAGATAGCACCCTATTTTTATCTATGCCGTGGCCCCCAGTAGAGAGCGACGATTCATTACTCTTGTTGCTGGACTTTGCAGCGCTGGTAATTCGTGCCAGGATTCCCATTGTTTACTCCTATCTGTTACAAACTTGGTTTTTGACTTTCTCAAGCTGTTGGCTTTGCGCTTTCATTTCGCGCAGTTGCACTTGATCCGCGCTTTGGTAAGTGGAGATTGCACCTATGCTCAAGCCAGCAACTAATGCAGCTGCAAGCATGACTAAAAATGCAGCGAGGTTATTCCCGGCGGCTGCGGGTTCAGATGCCGTTGGGTAAAATTCCCCGGTGAATGGTACAACCTTGCTGGTAAGCTGTTGTTTAGTCTGTTTCATCTCCTCCCTCTAGCAACATCGGCTGATATGTGGGTAAGAGTAGATGCTCAGTTCCGGCGTTGATTGCAGCGCGGACTGATGTTTGCACTATCTGGCGTTGTTCGGGTGTGGGATTGTCCCGCATCTGTTTAATGCGTTGCAATGTTCGCCCCGGCAGCTGTCGCCAATATTCGTTGGCGAGTCGCTGTGCATCCTCCTCTAACAGCGACTCAAGTAAATCCGGTGCATCGGATTCTGCGTCAAAATTTGCATCATCATCCGTTGCATTTTTCGACGCACGCCGACTCTGCAACAGTTCAATTCCCGCATCAGTCCAGAGGTTTTGTTTGTGTTCATCCTTGATGACATGAATATCAAACTGGAACACTGAAGGATATCGGGTTAACCAACTGCGGATCGTGCTTTCTGGAATGTTGGTTAACTTGGCTGCTTCAGGAGTGGTGTACAGGTTCTGCATTCTGCCCCCAGCGGACTTGATCGATAATCGCTTGCATGATTCCTGCCTGGTCGGAGAGTGAAAGCTCATCTCTCATCTGTTTTGCTAGAGCAAAAATTTCCCCCCGAACATCTCCGTCAAGCTGGCAACCAATATGCGATGCCAAGACGGTGAGAATAACCAGCTTTTCTCGCTTGGTCATTTTCTCAAACGTGCTGCCATACTCCTCTTGAACTGTTTCTAAAAGTGAATTATCGCCGGGTGTGTATCCCGTGTAGTAGCCTAATGGCTTAGACATTGGTAAAATCTCCTCATTGATAATTGATAAATTTTCATTGAACAAGGCGATCGCTTGCGAGTAGTGGTCGCCTTTTTATTTGGGCATCAGATGAAGGAATGGCAGCTTTCGCAGTAATAACTACAGTCCTCCTCTTCCCAAACAATTTCATCCGAGCCACAACGGGGGCATCCATCCCCATAACGCTCGGCTATTTCATCCCAGTAATCAAAATCTTTGTTCGATTCGGGTGTTTCGATTTCATCCGGTTTTTGTTCATTCATGAATTGTTTTTTCTCTAGTAGTTCTCCTTGGTTACTAACTGTGCATATCAAAATATCACCGCTCGGTAAATTCGTTACCGCGCTCAGTTCTCTGGTGATTGCAGGGTGTTTCCGCGCAAGGTGGCGCGGGTGCTTGCTCCGGTTGCAACGCAAAGGGTTAGGCGTTGGGGAGACTTTTATACTTGTAAAAGTATACTATGATATTAATACTGCACGTTCAAAAGTGCAAGCTAATTATATACTTTTAGATGTGCAATAATTGAGGGGTCGATATGGGAATAGAAAATGGCAAGAACAGGCCGTCCGAAAAGCGGGAAAGTAGGGATATCCGGGACTTTGAGAGTAACACCGGAATCATGGGAAGCACTTCGACAATTAGCCGAGAGTCTGGGAATGACACGATCAGAGTTAGTGGAGAGAGTGGCCAACAAGCAGATACCGCTAGCACTGGAGAACGGTCAAGTAATGGAGTCACTGGGGAAATAGTTCGCCAGCTGATCCAAGAAACCGAGCGACAGCTGGCTTATTACAAAACTCAAGCAAGTGAATTAGAGATTAGGTTGCAAGAACTGCACCAATTAGACAAGGATTTTAGTCAAGACGAAAAAACTGAACATCAAGAATAAAGCCGTTTGCCTGTTTAGGTAGACGGCTTTATTCGTGGCTATCGGCTCACTTCAAACCGGAGTGCGATCGCCACGAATTAATAACTAATGACGAATGACGAATGAAGAAACAAACAATTTACGTTGCTCTTGCTCTAAACCCTGACAAAAATGCGCTTGTTGCCCTGTGCTGGCACACAGATAAAAGTAGAGCCGGTGATGTGGGCACAGCCCTAACTCAACAAAACGAGCTTGCTTTTTTCGGTGTTACCAGATGTGAAAATGCTGATTTTGAAGCAGATTCCAGCTTTCCTGATGACCACTGGTTGAACGAAAAGCGGTCTTAAAAAAATCAAAAAGCCACCAGAGATTTAGCGATCGCAGTGACTACCAAAACCTTATCTATTATGAATAGCCAACCGAAGAAAATGAAGCTGACATTCAGAATTAACAAACTCTATAACTGCGAGACTGGACGGACTGAAAACGTTGAATGCCCTATGTGCGAGGGTGAGGGACGATTTCAACATGACGACTGGGAACCGGACGATCGACGCTACGTTGAGTGTCGTGACTGTGGTGGAACCGGCGTTATGCGCGTTTTTCTCGACTAACACGGGGCGTTGCGATCGCGGTGTGGGGAGCGGGGGAGCGGGGGAGCGGGGTGCGATCGCAAATGACAAATGACTAAATGTAAAAACAGACGTGGCAATGTCTGTGAGCCACCAAAAAACGATGAGCCGAGGTGCAAAACTTGCCCTTACCGTCCTTGGCGAACCCCAGAACCAACCTTAGACTACGACGAGGAAGATGGACTGTCCTATCTTGACTGCACCTCACCGGAAGACTATGAGCCAGAACCAATAATTTGGTTTTTTTGAGCGATCGCGGGGTTGGGGGAGGGGTGCGATCGCAAATGACAAATGACAAATGACTAATGACTAATGAGTATGAACTATACGTACAAAGGATTTTGGGCAATTATTACCCCAGAAGTGGAATCCACAGAATCAAGATTAGCTAGGGGGGATTGGCGATCGCGAATTGTGGGGTACAGATACATTGCTCGTTACAGAGGCAGAATCAGTTTTTGCGTAGGTTACGACTTAGAAGTGGAAGTTTTACCAACAGTGGACGATGCAATTACTGATTTTCAAAACCGTATCGACGCAATCCTAGACAGTCTTTGAGACCCATAAAAAAAACCAAAAAGCCACCGATAGATTTAGAGATCGTGGGTGGCTTTCTGCGAATTAACTAATAAAAATTAGCTAATAGTATTATGCCAGAAAACAGCTTAGAAGTCATCAATTCTTCTCAAAATAGGATTATTCCTATTAACCGCAACAAAGAGAAGAAAGTATCAGGTAAATTCAATAAACCCCATTGTATTATTCCGATTGATGATATCCAGTGGGTAGTTAACCAGACAAGAACAGTTCAAACGCTGTGGAATGAATGTTGGGCTTCTGACCAGTATGGTAGTAGATGGATGAAGCTAACAACATCATTAGGTGACAAAGCTTTTAGATTAGCAAGACAACTTTTATACACAACAGGATTATTTGAATTCAAGCGAGAAACCTGCACGGATGATACGCGTAAAACAGCGTGTTGGTTGGTCAAAAACTTGCATGGTGCAAGACGAATTCAAGAGTTTTGGATGAAAGATGATGACCAAGAATCATCAGTCAATAGTGACGTTATATCCGGCATAAATGAACCGGACATCAGTCAAAAAATACCGGATGTCGGTCAGAAAATGCCGGATATCTCACCTGAAACACCTGAAAAATCAAGCCTTCCAGAACCCCTCAGTAACACTTCAGAAACTTCTCAGGAACTTCTCAATGAAGTTCCTGAAGAAGTAACAAATCAAGAGTTGGAACTTGTGGAGCAAGTTCCAACTCTTGCGCCAACCTTTGAAGAAGAAACTACAGCATTAATTCTTAAACTTCGTTCTCGTGACACTAAAGAAGCGGATCGACAAGCTTTCGTGCATGAACGCTGTTTAAGACACCACAAGCAACCAAATCCTAACCTGGGATTTAGGGAATCATTTATTACAACGTATAACTGGAGGATTGACGAACAGAGATTTCAAAAACTTCAAAACCTCACCGACGAATGCAAGCGTTCATTCTTCGATAAATTTGAGAATCTATATGGGATTTACCGTAGAAACTTACCTGAAATATTCGATCGAATTATCAGCACTGTTACGCAGTCTTCAAGTATTAACCCGTTAGTTGATTAATACAAAAAAAGGCCGCTGACACGGCCGTGATTTAGAATCCACAAACATTATGAAACATAATTCTGATGTGCCAGGGCAATTAGCATTATTTGCCATTGCCCCAACAATTGAAACAAGGATTACCATTCACGATCCTTACTGGGATGAAATAGAAACTGCTCCCGAACATCTCGGACCAGAAACCAGATGGAATCCTGCCCACTTTGGGGAAGTGCCCCACCAAGTTGGGGATGATGGACAGCTGACAATTTTCTTTGATGACAGCAATGAGCCACCGGCGCCAGACGACTATTTAAACCGGGGTGATTTCGAGCAAGCTTGGGAAAAGTGGGAGTCAACTGTTCGGGAGCAGGATACACAGGTTTCTGTATTAGTCAGTGAAGACTCGGAAAAAATCGCGGGCGATCGCCTCCCCTTTGTTCGGGAGCATGATACACACACATCTGCTCCCGAACACAGTATCTTAGATGACCCATGCCCCCCTGCTCCCGAACATACTCATTGGGTTGAGAAGTACTGGGTTAAACGTTGCAATAGCAAACATAACTATTACCGTTACTGCTGGATGTCTGGCAGAAAAATTCACCATTGCCACATTTCAGGCGGTAGCATCACATCCCCCCTGGCAGTGCAGCGTAGGGTAGTTGTGGAAAGTGCGATCGCAGATGGTAAATTACCATTTGAGATAAAGGACTTGATCCGAGGCTGGAAGAATGAATCGCCCACCATGCCCAAGGTGCAACCAAACAACACTAATTTTTAAAAACGGTAGCTATAAATTATCTGACCAGACAGTAGTGCAAAGGTGGTTTTGTCAGAGATGCCGCAAAGGTTTCACTCCTGCAACAGTTCTGGAGATTGCCGCAGCAGGTCTTGAAGCTTCCGCAGCTCATCCCAGGTACGAGCGGTAATGTCTGGTTCTCTAAATTGTTTGGTAGAGCGGTAATTCTTAGTTCTCCAAGCGATGTAGCGGTCAATTATGACGAGGAAATCCCCTATCAGCATGGGGATTTTTTCAGACTCATTGGTTATCAACTTGGAGTCAACAGCCCTAGCGTAAACCGAAATGTTGTCTTTGAGCGCTACGGGGACGCGAATTGAGGTAGTCTTCCCATTGCGCCAGGTACTACCCGATTTCCAGGTTGTACGAGTCCTTCCCATATCTCAACTGCCGTGTTACACGGCAATATTACCACTCTCCCCAACCCCCAATGCCCAATGCCCAGACAAAAAAATAATGATTTCCGTCTTTCTCTAAGCCAAGACAAAACAGTTGTGCAGTTGACCGTCAGCGCATCATCGCCAGAAAAAGCAATTGAATTTTATGAAAAGCTTGAGCAAGCCCTGCTTGAACTGATGCGAGTTGACTTAGAACTTGACTGGCAAGAAGACAAACCAGACAGTAACAATGAATAGTGTCAAGCATTCTCAATAAGCAGAAGCTGTGCTGAGGGCCTCCAGAAGTGGGTTGAAAGTATTGATATTTCGTGGTCATAGTGCTTAAAAGCAAATTTTTTATTGGGAGTCAATTTCATTAAGTCTTCAAAAATGAATTTTGCGATCGCGCCTAAATAGGATGAACGCGCGATGGCAAATAGTTGTTTTGAAGTTTTAGATTTTCAGCTTATTCGCTCAGGGCAAGCTTTGTCACAGATTCACAAATCTGGGTAAACCCGCTCGACTTCATCCCATGCCTGGTTAGTGAGATTCTCCAGTGCCATAGCCAAATACACGGGATGGTCGTATTCCCCTTTCTGCAAGCGGTCGAAGAAGATTTCGATTTGGAGGAATAGGAGGTTGGGGTTCATAGAGTTGCGATCGCGCCTCTTCTCTCGTCCGTTTCTATTTCAAAGTAAGGGTCAAGCCCTTTGTTGTCGCGGTGTCCGGTGAAGGTGCGAATAGTTTCCTTCGGAATTCCATTCTTTCTCAATCGGTTGACAAAGCTACGTCTCATCGTATGAGTAGAAATACCCTTAGCTTCATACCCTGCTTTCTCCACCGCAGCCATCAAAATGTTGTAAGCGTTTTTCCAAACGATTGGTTTGGTGCCACACCTTGATGGAAACAACCATTCACTATTTGCTTGTGGACTGTATCGCTCCAAAGACTCCTTCAATATTGGATGTACTGGAATTTCTGTGGTATCGGCTGTCCCGTCTGGCCTATGCTTCCTGATGATTGCCGGAAAAATGATATCTGTTTTAGCAACGCCTGGACGATCGTAAACATCGCTTATCCTCAGCTGGACTAAGGCCCCCCAGCGTTCCCCGGTGAACCATCCAATGTCTAAAAGCAATTTGTATTTTTCTGTCAAAATTTGTTGTCGGATTTTGGAATATTCACTGTTTGTAATTACAGCAGCTTTCCCAGTTCTGTTATTCTTTGGCATATAGAAATTGAAATTGTGTGTTCCGCTTTTACCTGAATCAGAGGTGAAAGTGGAATTCCCTAAATATTCACTAACCGTAAATATTCGCTCAATCCTATTCCCAGCAAAGGATACACGACCTCCGTGAATATTCCACTTCTACATAAAAGTGGAACATTTACATAAATTTCAATCAGCCATACAACGGATTTATTCACTTCATTGAAAACCCGCTTTTATGGAACCAACTTTAGTACAAGTCCTGGGAACCGGAACAACAAGACTAGCGAGTGGAGCGACTACTAGTACTTCAGGATTGTTTATACCTGACTCAGCTTTGGTAGCCGCAGGTTTATCCACACCCTCAACTGCGACAGCAGAAGGACATTTAGTTGCGATCGTAAAAGCAGCTAAAAGTTATTTAAATCAAGCTAACTTTGACGCTAACGTAGACCAAAGTTTGATTGTTGGCGATGGCTATCCTGGTTTTACTACCCGTGGAACAGACCAGTACAGACTTGACCAGATAACTCTTTCTCTAGCGAAGATTGACACTGGCTCTACCATCAACCCTAACGATTATTAAAAAATATGGGATGGTGCATAAGCGGCGATCAAGTGGTTGGGCGAAATCAAGTTTCTAAGGTTGCGATTTTCTACCCCACTGAGCCACAAATTACTTATCATTCTAGTTCCGGCGACCAAGCTTACTGGGGCTACGCTTACACTTCGTTCAATAATGCAGAAAGCTTTGTTGATGGCAGCTACACAATTTATCAATCGGATTCAGCATCTTGTATAGTATTACAAAAATACGATTGCATCAATGGTGCTTGTGTGGCTACTAGTAAATACAATAGCCCCGGTTTGTATGCATCCTTAGATGATTGTAAAGCTGTCTGTGGCGCAGGTTGCGGTGGCAAGTGCATCAGCAATAGTGATTGGGCACAGATTGAGGGTTTATCTAATCAATTAAGAAATAGGAATTGCGGCTAAATATGAGTACCTCCAGCGTAATTGGGAGTATGCAATCAGCGCTAGATTGCGCTGGGAAATGCAATTGTTGCGATAAGCTACAATCACAGATTAATGCACTAAAGCAACAAGTTGCTAATATCAAACCAGTTGATGAGTTATCGCTAAAAAATTCTATAAAAGCTTCATTGCAACCGGATATTGCTACAGCCACAGCAGCAGCAGGGGTAGTTATAAGTAATAAGCTACAACCGCAAGTCAGTAGTGCTATAGAGCAATCAAGACAGGCTCTAGAGAGGCTTTTTAAAGTAGAAAAAACTGCTGACAATGGTCTAGCTCAAGCACTGAAGACTGCACAAGATCGTGGCGCTGATAGAGCAGAAATTGCAAGAATTGCTCAACAGGCTTATCAGGCTGAAAAAACAGCAATTAATGCAACAAATGCGGCTGGTACTTCGACAAAGGTCGCGAACAATGCATTTGATGCAGCCAGTAATACACAAAGAA
>NZ_JBWQXL010000018.1:0-136508 GCF_056620565.1 Nostoc sp. LEGE 12454 | reverse complement strand
GACCAACCAATCATAAGTAATCATAATCTATACTATGTCTGCTGGTTAGAGGATTCTGTGTTTACTAGTATTATAAGCTATCAGTATTTTAGCGATCGCCCTTTTGGAAAAACTTTTTGGTTTACTGATAATATTTAAACTTATCTGTTTTGTCATAATTTTTAGTTGAATTTGATAAGACTTCAACAATTAATAAAGGATTAGTAATAGTTGTTGTACCTGTTGCCTCATAAATAGGTTTACCTTTGATGACTATAATATCAGGATAAGTATAGAGGCGATAACGGGGTATTGATACTTTAATATTGCTTATATATATGTCATAATCTTGTCCTTGCACTGTTAGAGGAAATTTTCGACAAAAATTTCCGGCAATTTTATTGTGATTAGTTGTCTCTCCTATTATTGGGATAATTTCTCCGTCTCTGTATTCATTTTTATATTCAGCTTTTTCTTCTAATTCCAAATATTCTTCTGGGGTGTAGTAGCGCTTTTCTGTTTGTAAAACCATATTAATTAACTCATAAAATGAGGGAATGGATATGTTATCAATAGCGTAACGTACCCGAAAGATAGCGAAAATAAATATTTTTGTTATACAAATACGGTTGCAGACAATGTAACAATAGCGATCGCAAGCCAATACTTTTAGCCATACCCACCAGTGAACGCCCCTACCAACATCTCTGCACAAACTCAAAATCGCAAAGCCGATCACATTCGCATCTGTTTAGAAGAAGATGTTCAGTCTCATCAAATCACCAATGGACTAGAACGTTATCGTTTCACCCATTCTTGCTTACCCGAACTCAACCACGACGATATTGATATCAGTACAACTTTCCTGGGGAAACACCTTGGCGCACCTTTGTTAATTTCTTCCATGACTGGCGGAACAGAACAAGCCGCAATGATTAACCAACGTCTGGCCCAAGTCGCGCAACACTACAAAATTGCGATGGGTGTTGGTTCCCAGCGCGTAGCGGTGGAAAAACCCCAGGTGGCTGATACTTTTGCTGTCCGCAAGTATGCCCCCGATGTTCTGCTATTTGCGAACTTGGGCGCTGTCCAACTTAACTATAAGTATGGCTTAGATGAATGTTTGCGCGTAGTTGATATCCTAGAGGCTGATGCCCTGATTTTACACATTAACCCTCTACAAGAGTGCATTCAACCCAAAGGTGATACTAATTTTCGGGGTTTGATTGACAAGATATCTGATTTGTGCAGCAAACTGCCAGTACCAGTGATTGCGAAAGAAGTTGGTAACGGCATTTCAGCAGCGATCGCTAACAAACTAATCGCCGCCGGTGTAGCAGCAATTGATGTCGCGGGTGCGGGGGGTACTTCTTGGGCAAAAGTAGAAAGCGAACGGGCAGAAAATCCCTTGCAACGTCGCTTAGGGATGACGTTTGCCGATTGGGGTTTACCGACAGCAGAGTGTATTACAACTATTAGAGCGATGTCTACGACGGGCTACGCCTACGCCAAAGATGTGCCTTTAATTGCTTCGGGAGGTTTGCGTCATGGATTGGATGTTGCAGCCGCGATCGCCTTGGGAGCAGATATAGCTGGTTTAGCAATGCCTTTTCTGCAAGCAGCAGCAATATCAGAGACAGCAGTTGCGGAACTCGCTGAGGTATTAATCGCTGAAATCACCACAGTCTTATTTTGTACTGGCAATGCCACCTTGTATCAGTTAAAGCACTCTGGCAGTTTACAGCGCATAGAATAGGTAAATAGGTCATTTGTCATTTGTAAATGCCCAATGCTCCTCAAGAGTGTTGAGTAATGAGTAATGAGTAATGAGTAATGAGTAATGAGTGGGGAATCTCACTTTTTTACTCAGAACTGGCTCAATGCCGCGCTACCGCTAACGAAACTGTTTTACCCAATAACTAATAACTAATAACTAATGCGTAATTTTATCAAACAAACTTTTGCTAGTTTAGTTGGCACTTTACTAGGACTAATTATTTTCGCTGGTCTGGGAACCACTGGACTGTTCTTGCTGATATTGGCTGCTAGCTCGTCTAAAGATACTGGGCCTTATGTGAAAAATAAGTCAGTGTTGGTTTTTGACTTGTCAATGAAAATTACTGATGGCGAGCCTAGTTCAGGCCAACTGTTTCAAAACACAATATCAGGTGTCGATGAAGATAGAATGGCACTCCGCAAAGTTGTGGAAACTTTGGAAAAGGCGCGGCGCGATCCGCGCATTGTCGGGATTTATCTGGATGCAACGAACACAAGCCAAGCTGGTAATGTCGGCTATGCCTCTCTAAAAGAAATTCGGAAAGCGCTGGAGGAGTTTCGCGCTGCGGGAAAAAAGATTGTGGCTTATGGCAGTGATTGGAGTGAAAAGGAATATTACGTTAGTTCAGTGGCAGATTCCATTGTCCTTAACCCTCTAGGAATGATGGAAGTCAACGGTTTGAGTTCACAACCAATGTTTCTAGCAGGAGCGTTGCAGAAGTATGGCATTGGCGTTCAAGTCGTGCGAGTAGGGAAATTTAAGGGAGCCGTTGAACCATTTATTCTCAACAAGTTGAGTCCAGAAAACCGCGAACAAACTCAGAAATTGTTGGATGATGTTTGGGGAGAGTGGCGCACTGCTGTCGGCGCAAGTCGTAAAATTGAACCCAATAAGTTGCAAGCGATCGCAGATAATCAGTCCTTATTAGAAGCCACACAAGCTAAAACTAACGGTTTAGTCGATCTAGTACAATACCCCGATGAAGTTGTCGCTGACCTGAAAAAGTTGACAAATAGCGATAAAGAAGACAAAACATTCCGACAAATTAGCCTGAATAGCTACGCACAAGTTTCTGGTAAATCTTTTGGTGTAGAACGTAACTCCAAAAATCAAATTGCCGTTGTTTATGCTGAGGGCGAGATTGTCGATGGCAAAGGAGAAGATGGGCAAGTAGGAGGCGATCGCTTTGCGAAAATCTTCAACAAGCTGCGACAAGATAAAGATGTGAAGGCTGTTGTATTACGAATTAATAGTCCTGGTGGTAGCGCTACCGCAGCCGAAGTCATGCAGCGAGAAGTGAAATTAACTCGTGAGGTAAAACCAGTTGTAGTATCAATGGGTGATGTTGCCGCCTCTGGTGGTTATTGGATTGCTAGCGACTCTAATCGCATTTTTGCAGAACCAAATACCATTACAGGTTCTATAGGGGTGTTTGGAATCTTATTCAATGGGGAAAAGCTGGCCAGCAATAATGGTATTACTTGGGATTCAGTGAAAACCGCACGCTATGCTGATAGTCAAACAGTTTCGCGTCCGAAATCGCCTCAAGAGTTAGAAATTTATCAGCGCAGTGTTAACCGGATTTATAATATGTTTCTGAATAAAGTTTCTCAAGGTCGGAAACTCCCAGAACAAAAAGTAGCAGAAATTGCCCAAGGAAGGGTTTGGTCGGGTGAAGCGGCCAAAGAAATTGGTTTGGTGGATGAAATTGGCGGTTTGAATACTGCGATCGCATACACTGTCAAGGAGGCGAAACTAGGAGAAGACTGGGAAGTGCAAGAATATCCTCGCACTAGCAGCTTCGGAGAACGCTTTTTTGGGCGGGCAACAGAAGAGGCGCGGACTGCTTTCGGGATTGAGTCAGCGCAACTCAAACAATCCAATCCCCTCACCGCTGAATTTCAGAAATTACAACAGGAAGTAGAGATTCTGCAAAAGATGAACGATCCGCAAGGAGTTTACGCCCGTTTGCCTTTTAACTTGAAAATTGAGTAATTTTTTGTAGGGGTAACTCATGAATTGCCCCTACATTTTGTACTTAATACGATTAATTTTGCTCTAGAGATTAATGTTATAACCAGTGCTTTGGATACGTCCTTTCTGCTGCTAAATTATTAAAGATCACAGCGCATAGCACTAGAATCATCGATCCCTCAAAGGCAGGTGTTAGCAGAAATTGCCAGTCCGGTTTCGTCATCATAACGACTAATGCAACAGCACCTGAAGGTGGGTGTACAGTTCCGGTAAACTGCATAATTGCGATCGCACTAGAAACAGCCATACCCATTGCCAAGGGAGAGGAACCGAAAAAATGCAGAATTATCAGACTCACTATAGCAGCTAAAAGATTACCCCCAATGACATTACGAGGTTGAGCCAAAGGGCTGTCAGGGACACCAAAGATCAAGACACTTGTAGCACCAAAAGGAGCCATCAGCAAAGGAGAATTAGTTTTGACAGCAAGGTAGGACGTTGCTGTGATGGCTAAAAAACTACCGATCCAACTCCAAAAAACATGCCGATGATGAGGTCTTTCTATTGGACAGCTTAGCGGACACGAGCGCCATCTACCAAAGGTTTTAAACCAATAATTTTGCCACTTCAACCGAACTTTTTTACTATCGATCATGAATCAACCACTCGATACTCATGACTCCTTGAATTGACTGAGCAAGGCTTTGCTTAAGTTACAATAACATGACATTTAGGAAAAAAATCTCTAAAAAGTATCTAAATACACAGATTTTTTTGTTTTATTGGAGTTTTGCCTAAATAGGCTAATTTGAACAGCGAGGCGGATGAGTTGGCCTTGCCAAGGTCGTAATCAGGAGAACGCTTTTTTGGGCAGGCAACACAAGAAGCGCGGACTGCTTTCGGAACTAAGGGGACGCAACTCAAACAATCCAATCCCCTCGCTGCTGAATTTCAGAAATTACAACAGGAAGTAGAGATTCTGCAAAAGATGAACTATCTACAGGGGGTTTACGCCCGCTTGCCTTTCAACTTGAAGATTGAGTAGATATTTTTTTGAGCATCAGTGAGCAACAACTCACGCAATACTACGTCAAACTAGTTTTGAGGATTTGTAGTAAGGATTTTAGTCCTTGTTTTCTCAGGACTAAAGTCCTTACTACGAAATTGTTTACCCATCACTTTAAACTTGACAGATCGTTACGGCGAGGCGCATGAGTTGGCCTCGCCAGCCATAAACCAGCTGACATTTTTTGCCTGGATGTGTAAAGTAGTTGAGAGTAAACTACAATTTCCAACCTTTGACAGAATTTTAGATTTGGATTTTACTGAAGCAGCCCGCTTAAATAGTGGCTCAAGTATGGAAAAATCTGAAATTTTTGATTTAAATCCAAGTGTATTTACATACCTATCCAATTTAAAGTCTAAAATACAAAATTGAGTAAAACATCCATCTATGGCTAGAAAAACACAACGTCTTTTGCTGCTAATTGTTTCTTGTAGTATCACTGGTGTAATTTTAGGAGGTACTGCTGGTTGGGCAGAAAGTAGTCTCTGCCTGGAAGACAGTAAGGTTACAAGTGAGTGCCTAACTCAAGATCCATTCCAAAAAACTATCCAAGGAATGAGTACTGGATTGTTAGCTGGGGCTGGGGCAGCTTTTGGTGCAGTCTGGCAGTTACGGAATGAAGATTGAGCTTACACCAAGAGTTAGGAGTTAGGAGTTAGGAGTTTCGCCAAATCATTTTTTGCGTAAGCGTAGCCCAATCTAGGCATCGCATTGTTGATTTTCTTAAACTGCCCTTAGATCATTAATTGCATTGTTGGTGGGTTATGGAGAATAATCACAAATAAAGCAGCTTTGGCATCTTCGTGCGAGAGAATAAATATAAAATATGGCGATCGCAATCGATTTTGGTACTAGCAACACAGTCATTGCTCGTTGGAACCCTGTAACCCAGCAGCCAGAAACCCTGACTCTACCAGGCTTATCAATCAAACAAAGTCTCAATCCGCCACTGATTCCCAGCTTGGTTTATGTTGAAGACGCAGCCCAAAATAAAGTCTTAGTCGGGCAACAAGTACGCGATCGCGGTTTTGACCTCAAGGGCGAAACGCGATTTTTCCGCAGCTTCAAACGCGGTATTGGTGCAGATATTCAAGGTTTCTTACCCGAACTAGATGGGCAAATTGTCACCTTTGAACAAGTAGGGCAATGGTTCCTTACTCAAGTCATTGAAGAACTAGCACCCCTGGAAGGTGGATTAGATTCTCTGGTGTTAACCGTACCTGTAGACAGTTTTGAAGCCTATCGTCATTGGTTGGGGACAGTATGTCAAAGCCTCCCTGTCGAACAAGTACGAATGCTGGATGAACCCACAGCCGCCGCTTTAGGTTATGGCTTGGCAGATCGAGAAATTCTCTTGGTGATTGACTTTGGTGGCGGTACTTTGGATTTTTCCCTTGTCCGGTTGGATAGAGGTGCCCAAGCAACCACCAAACCGCTGGGATTTATCCTGAAATGGGGTAATAAGTCTCTGGCTGAAGATTCAAAACAAAAAGTCAAAACTGCCCGTGTACTGGCGAAAGCTGGGCAAAATCTAGGCGGTACTGATATTGATAATTGGTTAGTAGATTACTTCGCTAAAACTCAAGAGTTGGCGGTAAGTCCGTTGACAACAAGATTGGCAGAACGGGTAAAAATTCAGCTATCAACCCAAAACCAAGCTAGTGAAGTTTATTTTGACGATGAGACATTTGAAAGTTATGAACTGGAACTAAACCGCGACACTTTTGACGAAATCCTCAAAGAACACGCCTTTTTTGAGTTATTGGATGAGTCGATGACGACACTGTTGCAGCAAGCAAGACGGCAAGGGATAGAACTTCCAGATATTAATGCAGTTTTGTTAGTTGGTGGCACAGTACAATTGCCAGCAGTGCAGACATGGATTAAACAGTATTTTGAGCCAGAAAAAATCCGTTGCGAACGTCCCTTTGAAGCGATCGCTCAAGGTGCATTACAGTTAGCACAAGGCGTCCAAATCAAAGACTTTCTCTACCATAGTTATGGTATCCGTTACTGGGATCGCCGCAATCAGCGTCACAAATGGCATTCTTTAATTAAAGCTGGACAGGCATATCCAATGAGTCAGCCAGTGGAATTAGTCTTAGGCGCTTCTGTGGAAAATCAACCCAGTATTGAACTAATTATGGGAGAATTGGGAGCAGATACAGGTAGTACTGAAGTTTATTTTGATGGCGATCGCTTGATTACTCGCCGTATGGACAATAATGAAACCAACGTCAAACCCCTCAACGATCGAGAAGGTGCGAAGACAATTGCCCAACTCACACCAACCGGATATCCTGGAAGCGATCGCATCAAAATCCTCTTTCAAGTTGATGAACAACGCTTTTTGCGAATCACCGTTGAAGACTTGTTAACTAATGACACACTTTTGGAGAATCAACTTGTGGCACAGTTGAGTTAGATATAATGCACATCATTAGTCGGAAAAAGCTGCGCTAATTTTGCCAAAATTATGCTGATTCCTGTGATGCACTTAAAAACTGGTACAAGGCTGCCAATAAAGCTACATGGAATAATCTTGCCCAAGTGCAAGCAGTTTATCCTCAAACAGAAGCTGTTGGTAATTTTACTGTTTTTAATATCAAAGGCAACAAATACCGTCTGATAGTTGATTTGGTTTATAGTGACCAAATAATTTATCTTAAATACATTTTGACGCTCGCAGAATACGATAAGGATAAATGGAAAAATGACCCTTACTTTTAACCGTGAAACTTATGCTAGTTTGCTTGCCAAATATCAACCCAAGGTTATTAAAACAGATGAAGAAAACGAGCAAGCTATTACACTAGCTGAGGAACTGTCTCATCGAGTTAACCGAACTTTGGAAGAGTCGGCATTATTAGACCTGTTGATCGCTCTGATAGAAAAACATGAGGATGAGCATTATCCAATGGGAGAATCAACAGCACACTCAATGTTCCTCCATCTAATCGATGCTCAGAGTGTTAAGGAAGCTGAGTTAGTAGCAATTCTTGGTTCAAGAGAGGTTGTTTCTGAAGTTATGAGTGGAAAACAAGAAATTACTCAGGAGATGGCTAAGGTCTTAGGGAACTTTTTTCACGTTGATACTAGTTTGTTTCAGAATTAAGCGATGTCTACGACGGGCTACGCCTACGCTTTTTCATCATTCCAGCCGAGTTATTTCTATTTGTCCATTTTTAACCATCCAAAAACTTGATTGACAGTTAATGCAAGTTGAATTTCTGGTAATACAGGCAAAAAATCTTCTCCCTGGAGTAGCACTGGCTGCTGCTCCGGTAGAAATACCAAAATACTGAGGTCATCAGGGTCAAGAAACCATCCTAGACGACTGCCATACTTCAGACAGTGAAGAATGTTCCCAATTACTTTGTTAGGTTTTTGTTCTGGCGAGAGAATCTCAATCGTCCAGTCTGGTGAAAGTTCAAAATTATCAGGTACTTCATCGTCAACTGTGAACGGTATGCGTTCCCACAGAAATATAGCTACATCAGGTACAATTGAGCGATCGCCAAAAGTACACCGTAATTCGGGAAACGCATAGGCAATCTTTTGATTCTCCGTGACTTCATTAACAACAGCACAGAGTTTGCCTTGTAAGCGGCTGTGTCTCCCTTTTGGCATTGGCTTTTGAATAATCTCTCCGTTAATATATTCACTCGCAGGCTTTGTTTCTGGGAGCTTCAGAAACTCTTCCAATGTGAGAGGTTGAGTAATTATGACGCTCATAGCTCCTGAATCCCTTGAAGATTGTTTTTAGTCTAGCAAGATGTATAGACAGGTGCTTAACTCCATGAACGCACCCGTCTAGACATCAAAGGAAGAATTGCAACTCTTAATTACGAATTATTTCCGCACCACTACTAAAGTTCCTGTTGAAGCCCAGTTGTAAAGATTACGAGCTTGCTTAACAGGTAAATTGACGCAACCATGACTGACTGGAGTTCCAAAACGGTTATGCCAATAAGCGCCGTGAATAGCATACCCTCTGTAGAAATACATTGTGTAAGGAACGTCAGGAATATTGTAGCCTCTGCCTCGCATCCGGTGAGTACGATACTTAGAATTAATCCGAAATCTACCTATGGGTGTAGGAGTTGCTCGCTTACCTCCAGAAATGCGATATGAATGAACAAGTTTATGACCTTCCCATGCACGTAAACGTTGCTCTGACAAATCAATTTCAATCCAGCGAGGTTGGCTAATATTATTAGATACAGTGATGCTGTTTTCATCGACTGACGTGGCTGTTGCTGTAGTCGAGTTGGGTGTGCCTGTTAACGGCGATGACCAAGAGAATAAAGTCACCACCATCAGCGCCACACCTGTACAAAAAGTTCCTGAAGAACGAATTCCACCACTGCGAATCCAGGATTGCATTATGCCACCTTCTAAACTACGCAAAAATCATTAAGTGAAGTAATTTTCTGGAAAACTACAAATTTCCAGAAAATTACTTGCTTTCTGTGCAGGATTTACGCAGTTCATCTTTTATTTGTCACTTGTCATTTATTCTTGGTTAAATGATGACTAATAACCAATGACTAATAACAAAGGACAATCTTTACAAAAATCTGTCATTTAAATGCTTAAATACAAACTTTCCCCAAATTTATATTTGCATTTGTAATTTCATACAGTAATTGTCAGGATTTCCGCTTATTTTTTAGGCAAATAGTTAAATGCCCTTTTCTAGATTTTATTTCAATTTCAGTAATTGCGACTCCGAAGATTCCCAGCATAAAATATTGCTGGGAATCACTGAATTGTCTTGATTTGTTGTTATTTATAATTTTACCAAAATTGCTTTTTGGCTGCTTCACCTATTATTTATGAATGACTATTGGTGTCCCTACCGATGCCCACTCGAATAGCCATTTAGCATGTTTAGGTGCAATATTCACACAGCCGTGGCTCACTGGAGTGCCAAATCTTTTATGCCAATAAGCTCCGTGAATAGCGTAATTACCTTGGTAAAACATCGCATAAGGAACGTTGGGAACATTGTAGTTTTCTCCCTGCATCCGCGTAGTTTTAAACTTAGATTGAACCTTAAAAGTACCGACAAGAGTAGGAGTGGCTTTTTTGCCAGAGGAAATAGCACTTCCATAAACAACTTTGTCACCTTGCCAAGCTATTAATCTTTGCTTGGAAAGGTCGATTTGAATCCAGCGCTGATTTGATTGTTGTAATGTCTGGATTTTTTGTGCAATCACTTGAGTTTTGGAACTCGCCCAAACTTCACTGGTTCCAGTAGTAGTAAAAACACTTAGGGACAGTACTGTACCAGTGAGGATTATTTGTAAGCGACGCACCCAGTCAGGAGAAATTTGTCTTTTCATTTTAGATACACTCACACTCAAATCATGGGGTCTTGAGAAACTTATCAGGTTTCACCTTTATTTCCCGATCTATTACTTTAATAGACGTGAATTTTGATGATTTGATTCTAAGTTAACCTAACTGTTGCATTAGGTTTTTTGCCTGAGTTGCGATCGCTGACCAATTTCCCTCTATGACAAGCTTTTTAGGAAATAATTCCCCGCTCAAACCAACAGCGATCGCTCCGGCTTGCAAAAATTCTTTCGCATTTTTGAGAGTGACACCACCAGTAGGAATTAAGGGAATCTGACCTAGTGGCCCTTGCAAACTCTTGATATAATCAGCCCCTCCCACTGCCTGCACGGGAAACACTTTTACACAACTAGCGCCTTGACTCCAAGCGGTAACAATTTCTGTAGGAGTCAGCGCTCCTGGTATAATAGGCACATTTTTTTCTTGTGCTGCTTGAATCATTGCCGAATCAACATGGGGTGTGAAAAGGAATTGCGCCCCAGATGCGATCGCATCTTGTAACTGCTGCACATTAAATAGCGTACCAGTGCCAATAATACAGGCTGGTAATTCCGAACGTAGTTGACTGATTAATTCCCCAGCGCGATCGCTATTCCAGGTAATCTCAATTAGCTGCACTCCCCCAGATGCTACAGCCATTGCCATTTGTTGTCCCAGTTCCATTTGAGGGGCGCGGATAACTGCGATCGCTCGGTGTTTTTCCAACTGTGATAACCAAATTTGATTAAGCATTTTGACTAGAGATTGGGGACTGGGAGTAAAGATTGATACTAAAGAATAGTTTTCAATCTAGTAAATACTAATTTTTAATACTAATGTTCAATGCCCCTCAAGAGTGCTGAGTAATGTTAGCACAACTGTTTTGCCCTATTCCCAATGCCCTTAAAACTTGCTTATTGCATCAAGCTATGAGATATTACATATAAATAACATAAAACCTATAGTGTTACCGTAGTTTAGAATTAATGTCTCAGCATTTGGGTTTAAAGGAGTAATTAAAATGACAATTGCACGACAAAACACAGCAGTATCCTTACCAATCACCATTTACGATTCTGAAAGCGCTGATATAGCTAATTTATGGAAGCTTATGCGACTAGGTGCAAATGACTTTTGGTGGCGTACTAAGTCATATACAACGATTCTGGGCGTTATGCTACTAACCTTAGTAAGTCTGATTTTTCTAAGTATGCATTGGTCTTACCGCAGACTGTTCCCATTTATCAGCCATCAAGCCATTGGTAGCGATCGCGGGATAAGCAATTAAAAGTTAAAAACTAGACATGAACTTGCAAAAGGATAGGCGATCGTCTCAATCGCCTGATTTTGCTTACTTTACATTACTTTAGAGGCAGTCTCTAAAAACTCAGCTTAATTCTTCTAGTAGAGGAGAGGGCTAATTAAAAATGCATATACTGCAATTACCAAGCAATAGTTTGTATAAGCCCCTAGTTAAAGACCTACTAGGAGCTTTTTTTTAATTGACTATCTATCTTAAATGGGTCATATAGCAGTGAGCCGACAGCTTAGAACATTGACAAATCCTAAGAGAGCGGCTGTCTGTCCACCTATCCTTAACCGACTTGTCCTAAGCAGGATGATAGCCGCAATATATTAAAAAATCTAGTAGCAATTAAACTATTCCTAATGGATATTAATAATTAATTCTGATGGTAGATTAAGTTAGAAATGAAGATCGATAAGATTTACTTGTAAGTCAAAAACGTTTACCAACTTAACAACAATGAATATTCTTGCTTGGATTGTTTTAGGTCTAATTGCTGGTGCGATCGCAAAAGCTATCTACCCTGGTCATCAAGGTGGCGGCATTCTAGGAACCATCTTGTTAGGAATCATCGGTGCTTTTGTTGGCGGTAGTTTAGGTGTATTTTTCAGTACGGGAACTTTATCTCTAGCGGCTCCTAGTCTCAGCATTCCAGGTATTGCGGTAGCAGTTCTTGGTGCAATTGTCGCAGTCTTCTTGTGGAATTTATTAACCAACCGCAGTGCTGTATAAAAAATTGCGGTCAATCAATGGCAAAGATTTAACAAATTCATTTAACTATTTTTAACTGTGAATTAAATTAAAAAATAGCGCCAGTCTGTGATAAGTCTGGCGCTGTTTTGTGATTAAAGAGGTTCTCAGTAGAGTCCAATACAGACTTTGTACCTTGCTCGTAATTACAGCAATCCTGAATTGTTAGTGAGGTTTTTCACCGATTTAGATCGCCTCGCTTCAGGTTTAATGATTCAACGGGCTAATATTTCTCTTCTTTGCCAGACGTTACGCGTAGCTTGCTTCTTCATAGGGGTATGATAGGCTGCGCTTACGCACATTAACTCTAGTCTTAAATAGTATTTTTTTACAAAATAATCTAGTAGTAAATTTGTTTTTGATTTTATTAAGTATAAATACGTTTAAGTCTATAGATTTCATGAAATTTTCAACAACTTGCACTGGTCGTTGTACACGAACTGACAATGTTTCGTTAAGCTGTAAGCGCTATGATTGAAGTTTATTGAACATTGTATGCATTGGTTGTTATCTGGGCCGTTGAGTATAGAAGCATTGACGGTTAACATTGCAGAGTTGCCTGCATCGTTACAAGGTAAAAAGCTGGTGCAGTTGTCCGATTTTCACTACGATGGTTTGCGGCTGTCGGAAGAGATGTTAGAAAAAGCGATCGCAGTGACTAATGAAGCTAAACCAGATTTAATTTTATTAACTGGTGACTACGTAACTGACGATCCGACACCAATTCACCAACTGGTACTTCGACTCAAACATTTGCAAAGTCGCAGTGGTATCTATGCTATCCTTGGCAATCACGATATATATAAACACGCAAAAGCAGAAGTTACAGAAGCCCTTACTAGCATTGGAATTCACGTCCTTTGGAACGAAATTGCCTATCCACTAGGAAAAGAATTACCACTCGTTGGACTGGCTGATTATTGGTCACGGGAGTTTCACCCCGCACCAGTTATGAACCAGCTAAACCCCGACATACCCTGCATTGTTTTATCCCACAACCCAGATACTGCGGAGATATTACAAACATGGCGAGTTGATTTACAATTATCTGGTCATACTCACGGTGGCCAAATCGTGATTCCCGGAATTGGCCCTGCGGCGTTGTTTTACGAAAAGCTTGTAAAAAAAATACCCAGAAAAGTGCGGCGTCGAGTCCTATTTTTGGAAGAAAATGTTTCTGTAGTCAACCATTGGGAATGGGCACAGGGTTTGCATCGGATAGGTAAAAATCAGCTATATGTCAATCGTGGTTTGGGAACTTACCTCCCAGGACGCTTATTTTGCCGCCCAGAAGTTACTATAATCACCCTAGAAGGTGAGTAGGTAATTCCAAATTTAACAAAAAAGAACGCAATTTCAGCAGGTACTCTGGCTAATGAGTGTCTGCAAATTCAGGCATAACCTGCTACTTTCATCGCCAAAATTTAAATCAATGAATTAATTCTATCTGAAGTAGATGACATAAATTATTGCATTTTATCAAGTTACATTTATTATTTTTGGTAAGCTGTAAGCGCTGGTATGAGGAGTATCGGTTAACTTATGCATTGGTTGTTTACGGGACATTTAAGAGTAGATAAAATAACGGTTAAGATTGCGGAACTTCCTGCATCTTTACAAGGTACAACGTTAGTACAATTGTCAGATTTTCACTACGATGGTTTGCGACTATCGGAAGAGATGTTAGAAAAAGCGATCGCACTTACTAATGAAGCTGAACCAGATTTAATTCTATTAACTGGTGACTACGTAACTGACGATCCCACACCAATCCATCAATTGGTGCTTCGACTCAAGCATCTGCAAAGTCGTTGTGGAATCTACGCCGTACTTGGGAACCACGATATCTATTACAGCCACTCCAAAGCAGAAGTTACACAAGCGTTAACCAGCATTGGAGTGCATGTGCTTTGGAATGAAATCGCCTATCCATTAGGAAAAGAATTACCATTGGTAGGACTAGCTGATTATTGGTCGCGAGAATTTTACCCCGCACCAGTGATGAATCAACTAGACTCGCTTACACCGCGCATCGTTTTATCTCATAACCCAGATACAGCCAAGATATTGCAACAATGGCGCGTAGATTTGCAACTATCTGGTCATACCCACGGTGGTCACATTGTCATTCCGGGCATTGGCCCTCTAGTACTTTATTACAAAAAACTACTCAAACAAATTCCCAAAAAATTACGGCGTTGGGTAACATTTTTATTAGGAGACTGCTCGAAAGTAGTTCGATATTGGGAGTGGGCGCAAGGGTTTCACAAGGTGGAAGAAAATCAACTATATGTCAATCGTGGTTTAGGAACTTATAAACCAGGACGTTTATTTTGTCCGCCTGAAGTGACTGTAATTACCTTAGTTAGTCATTAGTCTAAATAAATGACAAATGACAATATGACAGCCCTAACCGATCGGTGTGCAATTGAAATGTATAAGACTCAAAGCAGAAACCGCCTGAAGCTACGATGGATAAATCTCAATAGCTTGGGGCGGTTTCTTGAAGATTGGAGAATTCAGAAATGACTAACTCAAAATAAGGTGGACAGTATTCGCGATCGCTTTACTCAGAATTGCACATCCTTACATTCCAACTAGGCAGGCATTTTCTGGCTGTGCGTTCTAAAACCTCCAAAACAACTCATTGAACTTAAGGCAAAAACACATTTAACGGATGCCACAACCAATCATAGCGATCGCGAGAAGATTAGAGCAGGAGGCACAGGCTCTAACTTGAAAGTTTTTGTTTAACTTTTAACCTGTTTGTACCTTGGTCTTAATCTAGCATCGTGTTTGTTTAGCTACAAGACACCTTTACTAAACTTGAATACCATTAATTTATCGCAACAATTCAGAAATATTGCTTAAAATTTGTCCCACTTGGTAATATTGGCATTCACGCCAACATTACCAAGTGGGCTGAAATGTTCAGAAGTCTTTATTGACCAGAACCGCCTGCGGTAGAAGAACCGCTATTAGATGTACTGTTTGACTGGTCTACTCCTTGAGGTGTAGTACTTTTAGAGGTGTCACTTTTTGTACCAGGAGCAACAGTATTAGTAGAACTATCGTTCTGCGAAGCCGGAGTATTAGTAGTTGGACTCGTCGCCGGACTTTGTGTCGCTTTAGGGGCTGGCTGGGTTACAGAAGGTGCTTTTTCTGCCGCAGGCTGCTGGGGTGGAATAGTAATGTTAATATCCGGTTGGCGAGGTGCAGACGGAGGTGTAACTTGCTGTTGGGGAACAGGAACAGCAACAGGTACAGGTACTTCCCTAATGCTTTCGATTATCTTCGTTTGTGGTTGAGGAGATGCACTGGGAGTTGGATTACTCTTACTCGGAACAGGAACCACGACGGGTACAGCATTGTTAACTGCTGCGTTATTCTGCTGGTTGAAGTACCAGACCCCACCTATAACCAAACCAAGCAAGGAAGTAATGATAATACCCAACAGCAAACCACCACTAGCATTGTTTTCATCACGCTGGGCTAAATCTGCTTGCTGGTAGTTACGCTCAACATTTCGACCATGTACGTAACCATTGGTGTAAGAGTTGGGATTAGCTGTATTGTTCTTAACCGTTTCAGTGGTTCGCGTCAAGTCAGTGTGAGTATTACCATTAATATCAGTGTAAGATTCTTGCTTGACTTCACTGTTTTTGATTTCGCGTTCATTGGGAATAGACATAGCCGTTGATTTAACTCCTCAGATTAAAATATTGACGAACTAAAGCTTTGTGAAAACAAGAGGTTTTAATGAACTGAAAATATATGTTGCTGATAAATATTGAGTCTTATTTGCTACTCAACTGTTGGTAATCTCAGAATAACCTCTGCCCTCAAACAAGTGGCTCTATCTCCAGGGAGTTAATACTTAATCTTTAGAGAGTTAATACTTAATCAAGAGAAAGAGTATCCCAAAGATGGATGTTATCAAACTGTCAATTAATGCATCGATCGAAAAATCTAGCAATTTGCTTCAATTCTGTATATTTTTAATTTGTTGTTAGATGTTGCATCGCCAAAGCTTGATGGTCATATCTCAACTACCGCTAACCAAAGTTTTGCCATCAAGACTGAAAGCAACAGAGTTAACACAACAATATGACCATCGGTACTAAAAGCGATCGAACCAATATAGCTGCGCTGTTCGGCAAGAGTAACTCCAGGTCTGGTGTGGCCGCCTGAAGTGTCTTAAACTATATCTGCTGCTTATCTCCAACGCCGATTTAGCCGCAGTAAACTTTTTATCTTCTGACAAAATCTTTCTACTAGAGGTCTAGGTTTTGATACATATCTAGGCGATCGCGATCTACGCGTACTTCCCGGATTTCTTAACTCTTCTTCTATTTGTGCAGCTTTATTTAAATCTGAAGCGGCTCTATATTCGTATCCCAACTGTGAGCAAACTAGTCCACGATATTTATACGCGTCAATATAGTGAGGATTGAGACGAATTGCGTGGGTAAAATCTGCGATCGCATCCTCATATCTTCCTTGTGTAGCATTTTCTACTCCTAAAGTGTAGAAAGTTTCTGCATCCCAACGATTGACAGATATTTTTGGGGGATTTTTAGGCGAAGATGAAGATGGATTTTCAGGAATGGGAGGCTCAGATGGATTTTCAGATTTGAGCCTGTTGTAAGCTGCGTTGATTGATTTGATTTTTTCCTCAGCTTCCTGTTTTTGCCTTTGATCGACAAAGCGATCGGGATGCCAAATTTTCACCAGTTTACGGTAAGTTCGCTTTACCTGTGCTTGAGAAGCACCGGGTTTCAGCCCAAGAATTTCATAAGCATCATTGATATCAAAGCGATCGCGCATACTGAAAAAATCGGCAGTTAGATAAATCTATGTTAACTATTCCCAAAAATCCTCTCCAATCAACCCAAACGCCCCATTCTGGTTATCACTGGGATGGCAGTAGCCGTCGCTTCTTTGAAGGCTGGTATTACCGCGTCACATTGCCGGAAATTGGGCAAACATTCGCCTTTATGTACTCCATTGAAGATCCCATCGGCGGTAAACCTCACAGTGGCGGTGCAGCCCAAATCCTCGGCCCGGATGATGAGTACCTCTGCCGTACTTTTCCTGATGTCAACAAATTTTGGGGTAGTCGGGATGTTTTGGGTTTAGGTCATTGGGGTAAAAATAATTTGCAAGTTTCTCCCCTATACTTACTCCCAGCAGAGTTTGAGTATCACGTTCAAGAAGGATATCAAGCTACAGCCACTTTGAATCAGGGAATAATTCGCGATCGCGCCACCAATAATTATTGCCGTTGGCAGTATGAAATTCAACCAGTATACGGTTGGGGCAATCAAAATGGCATTCAGCAATCAACCGCAGGCTGGCTGTCATTCTTGCAGATTTTTGAACCTGGATGGCAAATTTTGATGGCTCACGGTTTAGCCAGTGGGAAGATTGACTGGAATGGCAAAATCTACGAATTCACTAACGCCCCAGCCTACGGCGAGAAAAATTGGGGTGGTGCTTTTCCGCAGAAATGGTTTTGGATAAACTGTAATTGCTTCGAGGGCGAACCCGACTTAGCATTAACTGCTGGTGGTGGACGGCGGGGTGTGCTGTGGTGGATGGAATCTGTAGCGATGATTGGACTGCACTATCAAGGCAAGTTTTATGAATTTGTTCCCTGGAATTCCCAAGTTGAGTGGGAAATTCAACCTTGGGGTAGATGGCAAATGAAAGCTAGCAACTCTAGTTATGAAATTGAATTAACAGGAAGCACAGATTTATCTGGTACACCTCTACGTGCGCCGACAGCAGAAGGTTTAAGATACTGTTGCCGGGACACCATGCAAGGAAAACTAAATTTAGAGTTACGAGAACTAAATGGGAGAAAATCTAAAATAATTCTAAAAGCCGAAAGTTTTCTTTGTGGTTTAGAAGTAGGCGGTGGCTCTTGGGATAATTTTTGGCAGTCTACCTAAAACTACTGCTATAATTATATATGCTTCGCAGTTGGGGTTGTAGCTCAGTTGGATAGAGCGGACGCCTCCTAAGCGTCAGGTCGTGCGTTCAAGTCGCACCAGTCCCGTTATCTTTAGACAATTCATATATACAGCAATTAATATGGTAAGAGCATTGCTGTACCCATAAAAGTGGTACGCCAGGTCTTACAAGTCGGGATATCCGTCCACGCGACTGACTCCTATATTCCCTGCAATTGAGAACTACTATATAAAGTGGTTAGAACCCTTTGATGAATCATCTGATATCGGTTAGGATAATCCATCAATTAGAGGAAAACTCCAGGCACGCTTAATCGCGCTGTTACACGAAAACCAACCAAATTTATATTTGGGTAGAATTTGGGCATATTCTTGGGAAGTTTGCTACTCTACTATCAATTGTTTTTTCTTATAGCCAGAGAAAATTGTGTACTAAGTAAATTAAGTTATTGAGCCTTGAATAAGCTACTCTTTACAAATAAATCTTTTCGTTTCATGGCTTTTGTCCTACCAATATTTATGTGGTGGGGATACAAAGAAGTACAAAACCAATTTGTGCAGCCGCAAGCAGTTGTAGTGTTAGGTGGTTCAACGAGACATTTAGAGCGAGAAAAATTTACAGCAAAATTCGTTCGCGAGCATCCAAATATACCGATTTGGATTACAGGCGGCAGTCCACGTACATTCACCCAAAGAGTGTTTACCAAAGCTGGTGTCGATCCTCAACGTTTACACTTGGATTATGAAGCAGTAGATACAGTAACTAATTTTACTACTTTGGTAGATGATTTGCAAGCTCGCGGCATTAAGAGCGTTTATTTGATTACTTCCGACTTCCACATGCGCCGGGCTTGTGTCATCGGCGAAATTATTTTAGGTAGTCGGGGTATTTATTTAAAACCAGTGCCAGTTCCTTCCGAAAAACCCCCTGAATCTATCGAAAAATCTGTTCGTGATGGAGCTAGAGCGATAATTTGGTTAGCAACTGGTTACACTGGTGTGGATGCCGCTAAAAATAAACGGTAAATCCAACTAATTTTGGATTTTTAATCGGTCAAAATTGAAATGACTAATGACAACCGTCACTAGTCACTTATATGGTTCGGGAAAAAAAACACCCCAAATTTCCCCACAATTTGATACCCTAGCTTAAACAGATTTGAGTAAAGTTAAAGCGTGGAAATTCAACTTGGGCGGGGAAAAACAGCTCGCAGAGCTTACGGAATAGATGAAATTGCTCTAGCCCCTGGTAATAGAACACTAGACCCCAGTTTGGCAGATACTAAGTGGCGTATTGGCAATATTGAGCGAGAAATCCCGATAATTGCTAGTGCTATGGATGGCGTAGTAGATGTTCGTATGGCTGTACGTTTGTCAGAGTTAGGAGCATTAGGTGTCCTCAATTTAGAGGGTATTCAAACTCGCTATGCTGACCCAGAGCCAATATTAGATCGGATTGCCTCTGTGGGGAAAGATGAATTTGTTGCCCTCATGCAAGAACTCTATGCCGAACCAATAAAACCGGAATTAATAGAACAACGTATTCAGGAAATTAAACAACAAGGTGGCATTGCGGCAGTGAGTGCGACTCCAGCCGGTGCAAGTAAATACGGTGAGGCAGTGGCAAAAGCTGGGGCAGATTTATTTTTTGTTCAAGCTACGGTAGTTTCTACTGCACATCTGTCACCAGAGTCTTTAGTACCACTCGATTTAGCAGAATTTTGTCGTTCCATGCCCATTCCCGTGGTGTTGGGGAATTGCGTGACTTACGAAGTCACGTTGAATTTGTTGAAAGCTGGGGCGGCTGGGGTATTGGTGGGAATTGGGCCTGGTGCGGCTTGTACTTCTCGTGGGGTATTGGGTGTGGGTGTGCCACAGGCAACTGCGATCGCAGATTGTGCCGCAGCACGAGATGATTACTATAACGAAACTGGCAACTATATTCCCATTATTGCTGATGGCGGTTTAATCACTGGTGGCGACATTTGCAAATGCATCGCCTGTGGTGCTGATGGTGTGATGATTGGCTCCCCCTTTGCCAGAGCCGCAGAAGCCCCAGGACGAGGTTATCATTGGGGTATGGCTACTCCTAGCCCAGTCTTGCCCCGTGGCACCCGCATTCGTGTTGCCACCACTGGTAGCCTAGAGCAAATACTCATTGGCCCGGCAGGACTAGATGATGGCACTCACAATCTTTTAGGAGCCTTAAAGACCAGCATGGGTACTTTGGGAGCCAAAAATATTAAAGAAATGCAGCAAGTGGAAGTTGTGATTGCACCTTCTTTATTAACCGAGGGTAAAGTTTACCAAAAAGCTCAACAATTAGGTATGGGGAAATAGAATTAGGGTATGGGACATGGCGCATCGGGTATGGGAATAAGCGAGATTAAGAGAATAACCAATGCCCAATGCCCACTCCTCAATTCTTGAATAAATTTTTCCAGCCCCCTAAACAATTGCTGGAAAAATCCGATATGTCGCTTACAATAGAGATAGCGGAGACGCATGTTTCCGTTCACTCCTCACACCACACTCCGCCCGGACTACTGTTCGGGCGGTTCCTTATGTTTATAAATAATATAAATAAATTCTAGAGCTTCTTTGCAAATGTACATCCTCGCACTCCCAAGCTGAGGTTTTTGCTATGGTAGAATTTTCACCAAGCTCAGATATTATTGGCGAAGGTTTTAGGCATGTCAACAGCCGCACAAGTTACCGATTCTAGTTTCAAGCAAGAAGTACTCGACAGCGATGTACCAGTTTTAGTTGACTTTTGGGCACCCTGGTGCGGACCATGCCGTATGGTAGCTCCTGTTGTCGATGAAATCTCCGAACAGTACAAAGGTCAAATAAAGGTCGTAAAAGTCAACACAGATGAAAATCCTAATGTTGCTAGTCAATATGGCATCCGCAGCATTCCCACATTAATGATTTTTAAGGGTGGACAAAAAGTCGATATGGTGGTTGGCGCCGTGCCTAAAACTACATTAGCTTCCACTCTCGAAAAGCATCTTTGAAACTCAATCGGCAATAAAATCCTCTTGAGTTATCCATTTTGTTCTAACTTTAAGTTAATTTTCATAAACAAGTTTGAGAGGCGCAAATTTGTCGTCTATCAAACTTGTTTACATTTGTATACACTTTCAGAATATTTTTAGGAGTTTTCTAGCTCAAAAACAACTCCCTAATTCCCGTACTACCAATTTCCACTGCTAGCGCCGCCAACAGAAAACCCAAAAGTTGAGTCACAATTACTCCACCTTCTGCACCAATCCACTGGTCAATCAGATTTGCTAAACGCAAAATCAACCAAGTGCTAAACATTGCCCCTACGATACCCACCGCCACAGCAATATGCGGACTCTGTGATTTCGACATCAGCAACATCACCGTCGTCAAAGTCCCCGGCCCTGCTAGCAGCGGTAAAGCTAATGGAGTAATTGCGACATCGCGTCCTTCTTCAATAATTGGCCGATCTAATTCTCCCCGCAGCATTTGCAAAGCAATTAACAGCAGTAATATTCCTCCTGCTACTCGCAAAGAGCCGATACTGATTTCCAAGTAATTTAAAATTATTTGCCCTGCAAAGGCAAATAGCAAAAGAACTGCGATCGCAATGATAATTGCTTTATCTATAACTTTGTTTCTTTGGTCTGGCATCATGCCCTTAGTCAAAACTAAAACAATCGGTATATTGCCTACAGCATCCGCCAAGACAAACACAGCGATAAATGTTTGAATGAGAATAGAAATATCCACAGGAGGTAGCTTTTATCAGGGTTTGATCGCAATCTAATCTTTATCTTGCTCAGTTTGCTAGAACCCAGAGGAAGATTAAGATCGGCAATAAAACCAGTGTGTTAAAGAAAAGGAACCCTGATGGATTTCTAATTCAGTTCCACAGATTTTGAAGTAGCGATATATTTTGATAATCTATCTTCCATAAATCAACTGTTCGTTGTTGAATCTATGAAGTCTTATTTAGCCGCCGCTATTCAATTGACCAGTGTGCCCGATTTACAGAAAAATTTGGCACAGGCAGAAGAATTAATAGAGCTTGCCGTGCGTCAAGGTGCTGAATTGGTGGGTTTGCCAGAAAACTTTTCCTATATGGGAGAAGAAAAAGATAAACTCGCACAAGGTGATGCGATCGCTCTTGAAAGTGAAAAATTTCTCAAAAAAATGGCTCAACGCTTTCAAATTACCATCTTGGGCGGCAGCTTTCCACTTCCGGTAGATAATACAGGCAAAGTTTATAACACCACTCTACTCATCGATCCCAGCGGTCAAGAACTTTCCCGCTACTACAAAGTACATTTATTTGATGTTGATGTCCCTGACGGCAACACCTATCGCGAATCCAGCACGGTTGTGGCTGGTACGCAACTACCACCCGTCCATTTTTCAGAAAAACTCGGTAATTTAGGGCTTTCTATTTGTTATGATGTCCGCTTCCCGGAACTGTATCGTCATCTAGCAGATAAGGGAGCTGATGTTATCTTTATTCCCGCCGCCTTTACTGCCTTTACAGGTAAAGACCACTGGCAAGTACTACTACAAGCCAGAGCCATCGAAAATACCGCCTACGTCATTGCTCCCGCCCAAACAGGGAATAACTACGCCCGCCGTCTAACCCACGGTCACGCGGTCATTATCGACCCTTGGGGTGTAATTTTAGCCGATGCTGGAGAGAAACCGGGAATTGCGATCGCAGAAATCAAGCCCACTAGGCTCGAACAAGTCCGCCGTCAAATGCCCTCTTTACAACATCGGGTATTTTAGGGACTGGGGAGCAGGGGAGCAGGGGAGAGTTCTTGTACAAGTTCTTTCCCCTCTGCCCTTCTGCCCCTTTGCACCTCTGCCTCTTGTACCCCATGCCCCAATGCCCAATGCCCCATTCCCAACCCTGATGAATAAAATAAAAAACCGGGTAAACACCCGGTTTCTGACAACATTAAAATCTTCAGTTTTTTAGCAGCATAGAAAAACTATGCCCATATTTATTTGCTGTCAAAATTAAACTTTAGCAGCGGATTTGGTAACAACGTTAAGTTCACCTTTAGCATACTTAGCAGCAAAATCTTCCAAAGAAATTTGCTTAATCTTGCTTGCATTGCCAGCTGTGCCAAATTGCTGATAGCGTTCAGCACAAACCTTCTGCATGTATGTAATAGAAGGCTTGAGGAAGTGACGGGGGTCAAACTCCTCTGGTTTTTTAGCCAAAGCTTCACGTACAGCAGCAGTAATAGCCAAACGGTTGTCGGTGTCGATGTTTACTTTACGTACACCACTCTTGATGCCTTTTTGGATTTCTTCTACAGGTACACCGTAGGTTTCAGGAATTGCACCACCATATTGGTTAATCAGTGCAAGCAAATCTTCAGGCACAGAAGAAGAACCGTGCATTACCAAGTGGGTGTTAGGCAAACGGCGGTGAATTTCTTCAATGCGGCTGATAGCCAAAATTTCGCCAGTCGGCTTGCGAGTAAACTTGTAAGCACCGTGGCTTGTGCCAATGGCAACAGCCAAAGCATCTACTTGGGTTGCTTCTACGAAGTCAACAGCTTCATCGGGGTCGGTTAGCAATTGCGAGTGGTCGAGTGTACCTTCAAACCCGTGACCATCTTCAGCTTCACCAGCACCAGTTTCTAGAGAACCCAAACAACCGAGTTCACCTTCAACGCTGACACCCAAAGCATGAGCTACATTTACAACTTCGCGAGTAACGTTAACGTTGTACTCAAAGCTAGCGGGAGTCTTCGCATCAGCTTCTAAAGAACCATCCATCATCACGCTGGTGAAGTTGTTCTTAATTGCTGAGTAGCAGGTAGCAGGCGCATTCCCATGATCTTGGTGCATAACAATGGGAATATGAGGATAGGTTTCTACCGCTGCCAAAATCAGGTGGCGAAGGAAGTTTTCTCCTGCATAATTACGAGCGCCGCGTGAAGCTTGTAAAATTACGGGGCTATCTGTCTCGACAGCAGCCTTCAGAATCGCCTGAATCTGCTCCAAATTGTTAACGTTGAAAGCTGGGATGCCGTAACCGTTTTCAGCTGCGTGATCCAACAGCAGCCGCAGTGGTACAAGCGCCATAGATAGTCCTCCTAATGTGGTTGTCAGCTAGTCGGTCTGAGAGAAGCGTAATCATTACGCTAAATCTTAAGAGTTTTTTCAACTTACTTATAGGAAATTATAACTAGTGTGGTGTATCTATGTTGAAAAAGTTTACGCCATAGTTATTATAAATATGTTCTATACTTGCTCTCTACTGCTGTACTATGCCCTACAGTTGCTCTGTATTGCTGTACATTTAGCTACCCTAGAATTAGTAGCTATGGTAGCCCATTATCCCAAATGCTTCTTCCCGCAATTAAAAAGAAGAGCGATCGCTTCTTTACATCATTTAATAAACTTTTATATGGGTCGCCCGGGATTCGAACCCGGAACTAATCGGTTAAAAGCCGAGTACTCTACCGTTGAGTTAGCGACCCTTTCGCTGCATTTCGCAACTTTGCAATCATAGCATATACATCTGTAGATTTGTAAAGGGGTTTAGAAAAAATTGGCAGTAAACCTTACAGATGCTGTGTGGCTAGCTCCTGGTGCTAACACAGTCAGGTTATCGCCAGTATTAAGAGAGTTGCGAGTGGCACTCCACGGTTCTAAACAGTAGAATTCTTTGCCTTTGACTGTCCAAAATACTAGGTAGGTAGAGAAATTATCGTAATCCAAGGTGAGTTTTAACTTCCGGCTGCGGTCTATCGCAGTGGCCGATTGACTTGTTAGCTGTCCAAAGGCAAAATCAATTTCATCACGGCTAAAGTCAAAATTGCCATCAAAAGAGTGAATTTCTTTAGTTTGATTATCTTGATACTGCTTAGAGGGAATTTCAACCTCTAACTGAGTTTTATCACCACAAAGAAAGTAGGGATGGAAACCAGCCGAAAAGGGCATTGGTGTAGATGACAAGTTTTTATACTGCTGACGGACTTCTAGGGTATTACCTTGAAGTTCGTAGGTAAAAGCCAACTGAAAATCAAAAGGATAAACTGCCTTAGTTTGCTCATTGCTATCAAGAACAACAGTGAGACTAGCTTTATTTCCAGTTTCTTGTTCTGTTACTTTCCACGGCAATTCACGGGCAAAACCATGTTGTTTAAGAGTATACTTTTGACCGTTATGAGTGTAAGTATTATCTGGTAGATTGCCACAAATAGGAAACAAAATTGGATTCCCACCTCTGACACTCAACTCAGGATGAGTAAAGCGTTCAGTATCTAGGTAGAAAACTTCTTGCCCTTGAATGCGCCAACGGGTGATGATACCGCCGCGTTCTGGTACGACTTCCAACTGAGAACCAGCGCCTTCGTCAGAAAGAATATAAGTCTTGTACTGTTGCTGTTGAACTGCAATGCTAAACACAAGTTTTAGTCCTGGGTAAGGTGGAGTGCTGAGTGCTCAGTGCTGAGTCCTGAGCAGAATAAAAAGTACTCAGCACTCAGCACTCATAACTCAGCACTATTTATTCGTCTTCTGCAAACACGAAACGATATAACTCGCTGGGGTCTGGTTCGGGGCTGCTTTCGGCGAATTTAACCGCTTCGTCGATTACATCTTGAATTTTACGGTCAATTGCTTTGATTTCTCCCTCATCCGCCAGGTTTTGCTCTAGCAAATAAGCTGCCAACTTTTTAATTGGGTCGCGGGCGAACCAAAATTCTTTTTCCGCTTTGCTTCGCATTTCATCAGGGTCTGCCAAGGAGTGACCCCGGAAGCGGTAGGTAAGCGCCTCAATTAATGTTGGCCCTTCACCTGCACGGGCACGGGCTACAGCTTCTTGAGCCACGGCTCGCACTGCTAGTACATCCATGCCATCTACTTCCACGCCCACCATGTTAAATACACTGGCTTTTTTATAAATCTCTGGCTGAGAAGTCGCTCGTTCGTGAGACATCCCAATGGCCCACTTATTATTTTCGACTACAAACAGAATTGGCAGTTTCCAGAGGGCTGCCATATTTAGCGTCTCGAAAAATTGACCGTTGTTAGCAGCACCGTCGCCAAAAAAGCAAGCTGTCACTTGGTCAGCATTTTTATCTCCCAGCACTTCGCGGCGGTATTTGCTTTGAAAAGCCGCTCCAGCTGCTACAGGAATTCCCTCAGCCACAAAAGCATAGCCACCCAGCAAGCGATGTTCGGCAGAAAACATGTGCATGGAACCACCGCGCCCTTTACTGCAACCTGTGGCTTTGCCAAATAATTCTGCCATTACCTCTCTTGCTGGCACTCCCGCACTCAGAGCATGAACGTGGTCGCGGTAAGTACTACAAACGTAATCTTCACCCGGTCGCATTGACTGCACAACACCGCTGCAAACGGCTTCTTGACCGTTGTACAAATGGACAAAACCAAACATTTTGCCTCTGTAGTACATTTCAGCGCACTTGTCTTCAAACAAGCGCCCTAGTACCATGTCCTCATACAACCGTAACCCTTCTTCTTTAGTAATTTGCGTAGTAGCAGAATTAAAAGTGGGTAAAGTACGCTCTTGAACCATTATTTTTGAGTATCCCTGTTGTACAACTTAAAGCTACAGTCTTAAATAAGTTGGTCTGATAACACCTCAGCTTTTAACAGGCTAGCGTTTGTAAGACTCAACAATCAAACTTTATTTATGCACCAAAAAAGGGTCTTGGGGAATAGCTGAATTTTTAATTTTTGATTTTTAACTTTTCAGCTCATGCCCCGTGAGGATTTGACTCTAACGGCAATATCTGCCGCTTTAGGTTGTCTCTTTCACTATTCCCCTTCACAGACTAGCAATCAAGATAGACTGCTTTCTGCATATCCATTAACAATTTAAAAAAAAAGCAGGCAAAAATCTATAATACCCAAATAGGTAATTGTAATGAAAGGTAAATTATGATATGATTTTTGTCTCCTGTTATCAGGGTATAAACCGTCAATAGTGGTATTTTTGTTACTGCCTTGTGGGAAAGTACCAAAAAAATCAATCATCAATAGATTCTTCCAGCCACAACAATTATGCCGTGATTAAAAGCGGTAGTTGTGGTTTGTGGTATCGAAGGCTGATAATAGTTGTGTTAAACAAAAATACTAAGAATTAAAACAAACAATTGAGGCTTTCTAGGCGAAAGCAAAAAATTAGTACTAAAATGTGACTCAAAATTTCGGGAAGGTACAAAACAAGTTGTTGCAATATACACTTGTAGAGTAAATTCTATACGGCATTTTTATGGCACGGTTTTACGGCCTGGAACGCTCTAGGTAAATTATGTTGATCGCGGTGCAGGGGAAGTAGGCTGTGCGAATTCCGCTAGATTACTACCGAATTTTAGGACTACCGTTAGCGGCAAGTGATGAACAATTGCGACAGGCATACAGCGATCGCATTGTACAATTGCCGCGACGTGAGTATTCTCAGGCAGCAATTTCTTCTCGTAAACAACTCATAGAAGAAGCTTACGTGGTTTTATCAGATCCAAAACAACGCAGTACCTACGATCATCTCTATCTTGCCCACGCCTACGATCCTGATAACCTTGCTGCTGCCGCAGTAGCACTGGAAAATCGTCCAGAAGGCACCAAAAGGGGTAGTGATACCCAGAGTCTGGGCATCGAAATTAGCCAAGACGAATTAGTTGGTGCTTTATTAATTTTGCAAGAGTTGGGGGAATACGAACTTGTACTGAAATTGGGTCGTCCGTACCTGGTAAATAAAAATGGTGCTACAAGTGCAAGAAAGGGTAATAATTTAGCAGACGAAGAAATACACGAAAGTGCTGAACACCCAGATGTTGTTCTGACTGTTGCCCTTGCTTGTCTAGAATTAGGTCGCGAACAGTGGCAACAAGGTCACTATGAAAATGCCGCCATATCCCTAGAAACTGGTCAAGAACTGTTAGTACGCGAAGGGTTGTTCGCCAGTGTCCAGGCGGAAATTCAGGCCGATCTTTACAAATTGCGACCATATCGAATTTTGGAGTTGCTGGCACTACCTCTAGAAAAGACTGCCGAACGAAACCAAGGTTTGGAATTGTTGCAAAACTTGTTAGAAGATCGTGGGGGGATTGATGGCACGAACAATGATGACTCTGGTTTAAACATAGATGACTTTCTGCGGTTTATCCAGCAGTTACGCAACCACTTAACAGTCGCCGAGCAGCACAAGTTATTTGAAGCCCAAAGCAAACGCAATTCTGCTGTTGCCACTTACTTAGCTGTTTATGCCTTAATAGCGCGAGGATTTGCTCAACGGCAACCTGCTTTAATTCGTCAAGCAAGGCAGATGCTTATACGTCTGGGCAAGCGCCAAGATGTACATTTAGAGCAGTCGTTATGTGCTTTACTTTTGGGACAAACTGAAGAAGCAACTCGTGTTTTAGAACTTAGTCAGGAGTACGAAGCTTTAGCTTTTATTAGAGAAAAATCTCAAGACTCTCCCGATTTGTTACCAGGGCTATGTCTATATGCAGAACAGTGGTTGCAAAACGAAGTATTTCCCCATTTTCGAGATTTAGCAAACCAGCAAGCTTTTCTAAAAGATTACTTTGCTAACCAACAGGTACAAGCTTATTTAGAAGCACTGCCAACGGATGCAGAAACAACTAATGAATGGGCTGTAATTAACCCCCAAAATTTTCCCCAGCCGCAGATAAATAATTCGTCTTTGCCTAAAAATTCAACTAGGACTCCAAAGCAATTTAACCACAGCAGAACACCTGACCTAGATTTACCAGAAACACCAGAACATTTAAACTTCTCACCACCGATGTGGAATTCATCTGGAAGTGTAAAATCAGAGGTTCCTGCTGCTGAACGAACGAGCAGAGGCACTAATCAGAATTTAAACGGTTCAGCTAAAAGTGCTACACCTGCTCATAACCAAAAGCGTCGGCGGAGAAAACCTACTCCATCTAATATCCGGGAGCGTGTACCGGATAATCGTCCCCATTCTCGTCGTCCTCGGCGGCGGCGAACTTTTGCTAACACCATTGAAGGGAAAACACGGCTGGTATGGAGAGTGTTTATTTCTTTAGTGAGTATTTTAGTTTTCTGGGTGTTAGCCACAACAACTTTTGGATGGTTAAAAAATCTGTTTTTTCCAACAAGGTCTGTACCTCCTTCACAGTTGTTTGTACAAATAAATCAACCACCAATATCTATTCCCCCTCCAAATAGTCCACCACAAGGACTAGATGGCCCTTTAACAGATGCAGCGGCAGAGCAAATCATTCGCACTTGGCTATCTACTAAAGCCGAAGCTTTAGGGCCGAATCATGAGATTAATAATTTAGAGCAGATTTTAACTGGTTCAGCTTTGTCTCAATGGCGGGCGATCGCTCAACAAGCTAGGTCTGACAACCGCTACCGCAAGTACGGCCATAGTCTGAAGGTGGAATCTGTAGAGAAAATTGATTTGTTTGCAGATCGTGCCGCAGTGGTAGCTACGGTAAAGGAAGTGACGCAGTTATATGAAAATGGTCAGTATAAAAACTCTTCTAACGAGAATTTACGAGTTCGGTATGATTTGATTAGACAACGAGGTAAATGGCTTATTCAGAGTGCATCTGTTGTGAATCAGATAATTAGATAAGTGGTAATGTTTAGGTTTCCAATACCCTTAACAAACTTTTCAACATCAAATAAGCAGATGTCCCTCCTGGATCTGGATGTCCAATACTCCGTTCCCCCAGGTAGCTAGCCCGTCCCTTTTTCGCTTGCATTGGTATAGTTTCCTGCAATCCTTTGTGGGCTGCTACTACAGCTTGTTGCATAGCTTCCAGCGTTCCCTTACTTTCTTCTACAGCTTGCCCAAAAGCGGCTACAGATGGAGATAGCACATCCACCATCGTTTTGTCTCCTAGTTGCGCTTTGCCACGTTGCAGCACACCGTCTAAGCCTGCTTGGAGTATTCCTAAAACATCTTGTTCTGTTAATTCTTGCTTACCAACTACTGCTGTACTGGCTCGTAAAAACCAGGTGCCATAAAGAGGCCCACTAGCACCGCCAATAGAAGAAATTAAGGTCATACTCACGGCTTTGAGAATGCTGCTGATGTCCTTGTCTGTAAGAGTTGGTAACTGAGCGCTTACCTTTTTGAAGCCCCGATCCATATTGATCCCGTGATCGGCATCTCCGATCGCAGCATCTAATTCTGTCAAATATGCTTTATTCTGCTCTATCTCGGTTGCATAAGCTTGCAACCATTGTAATATTTGTGCCTGACTCACCATATTAAAATAATTCGTAATACTTCGGCTACGCTCAGTACAAGTTCGTGATTATGAAATTCCCCAGCGCCAACTTGGTGTTTTGACTGGTGCATCCCAAAGCCGGATCATCTCATCATCTAATTTCAGCAGGGTAATGGAGCAACCTTGCATTTCTAGAGATGTGATGTAAGGGCCTATTAAATTTCGCACAATTTGTAATTCTTGCTGTTCGCAGATTTGGGCGAGTTTGCGATAAACAATATACAGCTCAGAAATTGGGGTTCCACCCATACTATTGACAAAAGCTAATAAACGATCGCCTTTTGCAAATGGGAGATTTGTTAGTTCTACATCTACCCATTCTCCTTTGTCTTCATCCCACTCGCGCAGTGTGCGGCTGTATGCTGCATCCTCAAGGAGCGATCGCGTCAAAATTTCGGTAATCTCATCTACTGGTTTGATAGCTGTACGTTCTGTTCCTGGCTCACCGTGGATACCGATACCTAATTCGATTTCGCGATCGCTTAATTCAAATGTCGGTGTTCCATTAGCGGGGACTGTACAAGATGTTAGAGCAATTCCCATACTTCGCCCATTTAGATTTACTCGGCGACATAAATTTGCTATTTGTGGCAAATCATACCCAGCCTCAGCCGCCGCGCCACAAATTTTTTCCGCCAGTATTGTTGTTCCCACACCCCGCCGTCCTTGGGTATAGAGACTATCCTTCACTGCTACATCGTCATCAATCAAAATATTTAGCGATCGAATGCCCTCACCACGGGCTAACTCTGTTGCCATCTCAAAGTTCATCACATCGCCACTGTAATTTTTGACGATATAAAGGATACCTGAACCTCCATCTACTTGTTTGGCTGCTTCTAGCATTTGGTCTGGAGTAGGTGAAGTGAAAACCTCACCAGGACAAGCTGCATCAAGCATTCCTTTGCCCACGAAGCCAGCGTGCATTGGTTCATGTCCACTGCCACCACCTGAAATAATTGCTACTTTACCCGGAATAGGTGCATTGGCTCGATAGACAAAAGCAGGATCGTAGTTCAGTTTAATTAAATCGGAATGAGCCGCCGCCATACCTTCTAGACTTTCCCGCACAAAGTCTTCCGGCTTGTTGATCAGCTTTTTCATAATCCGTGTTTGGTTAAAAGGGTGCTAAAACCCAGGTTATAGCGCTTCTGGTTTGTATGCAATATAGTCTGACCTCTCTCTAAATCTCTCTCCTAAAAGGAGAGAAACTTTGAAATTTCCCCCTTCCCGCGTCGGGAAGAGGGTTAGGGGGTTAGGTCAATCGTTGGGTTTTGCCATATAACCGAATAATTATAAATTATTTGGTCAATTCACAGATTCCATCCACTCAATACACTTGTGCATCTGCTGGCGGATGGTTTCTCTATCAGCATGAAACCTTCGCCCATGACCTGGTAGTACCCACTCAAAAGAGTAATTAGCCAAGTTACGCATTGATTTAATCTGTTCTGACCAAGAATACCAGCAGAAATCGCGGAATGCAGCTAATTGATGCAAGCTTTCTGACCAAGCGAGATGATCGCCAGTGAACAGAAACTTATTTTTATAAAGTAGGACGGTTTGTCCTTTGGTGTGACCGGGAACTGGGATAATTAATAAATCTGGTGTCAAAGTAAATGGTTCGGAACCTGTTAGCTGTATTTCTACATTGCGAGTACCCGCAGTAATATCATCAGCATGAAGGATGCGATCGCACTGAAAATGCTCGGCAAACTTTTGATGATCTGCCACATCATCCTTATGAGTTAGGTACATATAACGAATTGGCCCCAATTCTTCTAAACGCTTGACTAAAGGCGGCGTAAACCGGGGAGAATCCACCAAAATGTTACCTTCTGGAAGTTGAATTAAATAGCTAGCAGCACCGTAAGATTTTTCAGAATGATAGCCGCAGTGGTAAAAATTTTCCGCTACTAATATTGGAAACTTTTCTTGAGCAACTTTGATATCTTTTGGTTTCTCAACTGTGCCAATAGAACTAGTAGGACAAGCTAAAAGTGCTTCAAGCGCGGCTAATCTTTCAGCCTCATTCGCTGGTTGATGATAAACAGCCGATTGGTCATCAACATCATAAAATACTTCAGGAGCCATCCAGCGACAGGTATCACAATCAATACAGGTAGTATCTACATAAAAATCGCCGTTGACATTTTGGGGACGACGCTGATTTAAATGAGCCATATTAATCCTTTTGCTTCCAGCCGCATACTGGGGAGCGATAAACCTTATATCACTACGCTAGCAAAAGTAACTTGAGACTGTAGCCGCCACTAGAAGTAAATCCGCTCAAAAATATAAAGACTCGTGAAACCCAGTAAGCATAAGTTGGGAAAACTGAACATAGACACCTCTGCTTATTCCCAAATATGCTTTACTGTTCTAGTTCCAGTTGTACAAATCCGTTTAACCCTGATGACAATAAGTTTTGCATTAAGTGTGGACAAACACTTACACCATTATTTAGAAACCGTTTCCGAGTAATACGACTTTTGGGTGAGGGTGGATTTAGCAGAACTTATGAAGCTACGGATGCAGATAGGATAGATGAACCTTGCGTAATTAAGCAATTTGTCCCTCAATTTGAAGGAACGGCTGCACTTGAGAAAGCAACGGAATTATTTAAGCAAGAAGCGAAGCGTCTGTATGATTTGGGAGAACACCCGCAAATTCCCCGCCTGATTGCTTATTTTGAACAGGATAAGCGGCTTTATTTGGTACAAGAGTTGATTCAGGGGCAGAATTTATTACAAGAATTGCAGCAGCAGGGAGCCTTTAGCGAAGAAAAGATAAAACAGATTTTAACTGATTTATTGCCTATCCTGAAGTTTATCCATGAACGTGGTGTAATTCATCGAGATATCAAGCCAGAAAATATCATGCGCCGTCTGGATGGCAAGTTAATATTAATTGATTTTGGTGTTTCTAAACAAATTACAAAAACTTTTATAGGTGTTGGTACAAGAGTAGGAACGCCTGGATATACAGCGCTAGAGCAAATGCGCGGTCAAGTATTCCCTGCAAGTGATCTTTATAGTTTGGGTGTAACTTGTATTCGGCTGTTAACGCAATGTTTACCAAAAGCAGATGGTTCTGATGAACTTTATGATGCGCTCAGGGGTTGCTGGATTTGGAGAAAGTACTTACCACAAGGTAGAAGTATTACTACTCACTTAGGGCAAGTTTTGGATAAATTAATTCAGGATTATGTAAAGGAACGCTATCAATCATCTGAGGAAGTAATAAAAATTGTTAATGCTGTCAGTTCTCCATCTTCTAAATTCAGATATGGAAAATATATAAAAACTACTAAAGCTAGTCAACTAAACTATCAAAGTTCGCCGCATCATAATCTAAATTCATCAGTAACAGCAAGTTTTGCTAGACTTAATGAGCTACTAGCTTCTGGCAGATGGCAAGATGCTAATGAAAAAACTTTTGATATTTTACTTAAAATAGCTGATAGAGAAAAACAAGGCTCACTCTATCTGGAAGACGTAAAAAAATTGTCTTGTCATGAACTTCACACCATTGACAACCTCTGGACTAAATATAGCAATGGGCATTTCGGTTTAAGTATACAAAAACAAATTTGGCAAAAAAATATAAGAGGAAACCAAGAGGCTGATGAGGAAAGTTTGTGTCGTTTTGGCACTCAAGTAGGATGGCTGCGTCCTAAAATAGGAAGAAAGGAATTATTTTTTCAGGCAGATTTGTTTTTTGAACAAAAGCCTGCTGTATGGTTTTATGACCTTACTTTCACCATAAAAGCTCCAAAAGGACATTTGCCATGTTTTGGACTTCTTGGTATGACATTAGTAATAAGTTTAATCTTCTCACGATGTGAAGAGTGTGGACTGTAAAATCTAGTATTTATGAAAAGATTCGCTATGACTGAAATTGTATTTCTCGTTGAAGATGATCCAGATGGTGGTTATACAGCTAGAGCTTTAACCGAGTCAATTTTTACTCAGGCTGACAATATAGAAACACTACGCGAAATGATCCGTGATGCGGTTCATTGCCATTTTCCTAATGAACAAAACCGTCCTAAAATTATTCGGTTACACATAGTCCGTGATGAGGTAATAGCTTCTTGAAGCTCCCACGAGACTTATCTGGTTTAGAATTAGTTAACGCTCTTGCTCCTCTAGGATACGAGGTCAGTCATCAAAAGGGCAGTCACATTCGGTTAACTACTCAACAGAATGGTGAGCATCATATCACAGTTCCCGCCCATGACCCGATTAAAATTGGTACTCTTAACGCCATACTGAGAGATGTTGCTGCTCATGCTGGTTTCACTCGTGACGAATTACTTGCGTTGCTTTTTCCATAGCTATTAAAAATGGATAAATAGGTAAGTGTAATTAATGTTTAATAAATTCACTTATGACTGAAACTTTACTCACGTAGGCGTAGCCCGTCGTAGACATCGCAAATCCGCCAAACTCTAATTATTATGTATATTTTTTAATTTATGAAAATGCGATCGCGCCCCTTTACCAAACGCGATCGCTAAATTTTCCATCCCCTAAGCAATAAAATGCAACTGATCGATCGCTGCATTAATTAGATTATGGGTAACGGGAAGGCTATCCACTACCATCCCCAGACACAACAGCATCATGTAGGAGATGGAATAAAGAAATAACTCTCTAGCGACAGTGCGATCCTCTGGATTCTGCAACAACCGCCAAGATTTGTGGATAAATAATCCTCCCAGACTTAGAGCGATCGCAGCATAAAGAATTCCACTCGCGCCCAAGGGATAAACCAATAACACGGTTGCAAATACTGTCACCAGCGTGTAGTACCAAATCTGCTTCACGGTTGCCGTATCACCTTCAATCACAGGTAGCATTGGTATCCCGACCTTTGCGTAATCGTCCCGAATCATCAGAGCTAAAGCCCAGAAATGGGGTGGTGTCCACAAAAAGACGATGGCAAAAATTAACCATGCTGACCAACTTAAAGTACCTGTGACAGCAGCCCAACCCACTAACGCCGGAATTGCCCCAGCAGCCCCACCAACAACGATATTCTGGGTGGTGTGGCGTTTTAGCCAGTGGGTATAGACCAAAATATAAAAGACGATGCCAGAGAAAGCTAGCAGCGCGGCTAACAAGTTGGCAAATACTGCTAGGAGTGTAAAGGAAATCGTCGCCAGTGCGATCGCAAAAATTAGAGCATCGCGTGGCTGCACCTTACCCGAAGGTATCGGACGATGGCGCGTCCGCTCCATGTCATAATCAATATCCCGGTCATAGATACAGTTAATTGTCTGAGCGCTTGCAGCAGCCAAAGTGCCACCAGTGAGAGTTACTAGCAACAGCAATGGGTCTACTTCTCCCTTAGCAGCAATCCACATACTCCCAGCTGTGGTAATCAACAGCAACGGAATAATCCGAGGCTTGGTTAGCTGGTAATAACTTTGAACTACCTGTAAAAATGTTTGGTGGTGGCGAGAGACATTAGTCTCAATCATTTTGGCTCTGGTTCCTTATTTTTCAACAACTTACAGCAGAATTCAGGAGTCAGGATTCAGAATTCAGAAGTAAAACAGGTTTTATACCTAGCTTTGAGACGCAAGCTTGTGTACAACACTTTCCTTGAAATCTGCTGTATATGCAGCCCCCGCTCAAGCTGGCTCTTTCAGGCAAATGAAAACACAGACGCATCATCAGTGCTGAGTTAAGATTAGAGACACGATTAATCGCCTCTGTACAAGAGTTAGGAGTTCTTTTCCTGCTCCCTCATCTCCTCCATTCCCTACTCAGCACTCAGCACCCGTGACTCAGCACTCACTGAGTCACGTAGTGATAAAACTGTGAAAGCCACCAAAGTACCTAGCAAAGTAGCTCCTATAGCTTGGTGAGAAACTGTAAGAGGCTCGACTTGGAGGTGTAATTTGAAAGTGGCGAATCCCAACAAGATTTGTAAGGTTAGCAACGCACCAGCCATATTTGCCAGTCGCCGCAAGGCTGGATGTAGTGCTGGTGTCCGCCAACAGATAAATACCATTGCCAAGGTTGCTACTGTTGGCGGCACCAAACCAGCAATATGGCTGTACATTACAGTACAAAGTTGAGAACCGCCGAGGCATTGGTGTAGCGCCCAGCGAGAGCCTACCAAAGCACCTAGCAAACTTTGCAGGTAAACCAGAATAGCGGCAGTTAAACCGACCCAAGGCAACTTACCAACCGTTCCATTTCCCTGATAGGGCGTGAGCGCTGTGCCGATAATTAGGAGGGTGCTAAAAAATAACAGCGCCGTTCCTAAGTGGGCGGTAACGATATCAAACCGCAATAGTTCGGTGACGGTGAGTCCACCCAAGATGCCTTGGAAGACAATTAAAAATAGGGCGAATGTTGATGCCCAAGGCAGCCATTTGGGTAAGAAACGACGATGCCACCAGGACAAACCGAAAAGTGCGATCGCGCTTAAACCAATTAAAGCTGCATCCAATCTGTGAAACCACTCCAAAAACACTTGGAGATTCATTTGCTTGGCTGGTACCAGTTCGCCATAGCATAAGGGCCAGTCTGGGCAAGCAAGTCCAGCATTCATCACGCGGGTGGCGCTGCCTATTGCCATCAAAATTAAGGTGGCTATGCATATTTTCCACACCAAGCGACGAATCATTTCCTTGGGTTTTTGCTGCTGAAGCGCCGCTTCATTTTGTTGTTGTAGGACAAATTCGCTCATGAAGGATACCTTCTGCCCGCTTTTGGTGGATCTCTTAAAATTTTCAATTTTCTTTTAGTGTCCCATCTCCACCCTAGCGTATAGGCTAAAGGTTTATAGATTAGCACTCACTTATACTTTGAATCACTTCAACAAGGTTTTGCCTGAAGCTTTAGGTATTTTTCAAGATGTGAAAAATTGATTAATGGCAATTAATTTAAACATCCTAAATTTTTCCTTAAATTTTTTTACTGATTTGCATCTATTTTTGGCGTTGTATGATAGTAAACTCATACTCAAAATTAATGAAATAGCCAAAAAAATTAATAAAAATTTCAGACCTTTCTCCCCCATGTCTGACAGCCTAGACTACCTTAGTAAGTGAGCAGCTTTAAGATAACGTAGTAAATTCAATTAAGTAAGCCGTGAAGATTCCAAGTTCAATCTGGACATTACTCATTGGCATCGTGCTAACGCTCGCCAGCCTTTGGTACGGTCAAAATCACGGTCTGTTGCCAGCAGCAGCCACGGATGAAGCCGTCTTAGTGGATGGTCTGTTCAACGCGATGATGATCGTTTCTACGGGTATATTTCTGCTCGTTGAAGGTGTTTTAATTTACTCTGCATTTAAATACCGTCGGCGTGCAGGTGACAATGAAGACGGCCCACCAGTTGAGGGCAATGTACCTTTAGAAATTCTCTGGACGGCGATCCCAGCAATTATCGTTATTGGTATTTCTGTTTACAGCTTTGATGTCTACAACGAAATCGGTGGCTTTGATCCCCATGCTATCCATGAAGCACCGATGAGTCAGGAGTCAATGGCAATGCCTGGAAGTGCGATCGCTGCAACTTTAAGCGATACTCCTCCCAGCACTGAACCCAACCTCAATCAAGAAAAATCTGATGAGGCAATGCAAGATCCAGCTACGGCAGAAGTTCGTAATGCTGACCAAATTCCCCAACTGCGGAATGCCCCAGGTGTAGGTATTGTAGCTCCGACAATTGGGGGAACTCCTGATAAAGCAGGTAAACCAGCTGAATTACAAGTCAACGTCACAGGTCTACAATATGCCTGGATTTTCACCTATCCTGAAACTGGTATAACTACAGGTGAAATGCACGTCCCCATCGGGCGAGAAGTGCAAATCAGTATGACCGCCAACGATGTCATTCATGCCTTCTGGGTACCAGAGTTCCGCCTGAAACAAGATGCGATTCCTGGTAGGCAAAGCGAGATTCGCTTCACCCCCCAAAAAGCAGGAGATTATACCCTAATCTGTGCTGAACTTTGTGGCCCCTACCACGGTGCAATGAGAGCACCAGTAGTTGTTGAGCCACAAGAAGCCTTTGATAAATGGATGCAAGAACAGCTAGTTGCTAGTAAAGAAACGCTAAATCAAGCCATTGCTGTTAACCCTGCCAATCTATCCCCAAATGAATTTCTTGCTCCTTATACAAAGGACATGGGAATTAAGCCAGAAATCCTCCATCAAGTTCACCATTAGTCAATATGTTATTTAGTCAAAATCCAATGACTAATGACTAATGACTAATGACCAATGACTAATGACTATGACCCAAGCTCAAGTGCAAGAAACTGCCAACGCCCCTGCTCTTGATGAGGAGCCAGGGATTAGAAAATGGCAAGACTACTTTAGTTTCAACACCGACCATAAGGTGATTGGGATTCAATACCTAGTCACTACATTCATTTTTTACTGTATCGGTGGCGTGATGGCTGACTTGGTTCGTACAGAACTGCGAACTCCAGAAGTCGATTTCGTCACCCCTGAAGTTTACAACAGCTTATTTACGCTGCACGCCACGATCATGATTTTCTTGTGGATCGTGCCAGCCGGTGCGGGTTTTGCTAACTTCCTCATTCCCTTGATGATTGGGGCAAAGGATATGGCATTCCCACGCTTGAATGCTGTTGCCTTTTGGATGATTCCCCCTGCGGGTTTATTGTTGATCGCTAGTTTAGTGGTAGGCGATGCACCGGATGCGGGTTGGACTTCCTACCCTCCCCTGAGCTTGGTAACAGGTCAAGTAGGTGAGGGAATTTGGATTATGAGCGTTCTCCTACTAGGTACGTCATCGATTTTAGGGGCAATCAATTTCCTCGTCACATTGCTCAAGATGCGTATCCCTGGTATGGGGGTTCACCAAATGCCCTTGTTCTGCTGGGCGATGTTTGCTACCTCGGCATTGACTTTGGTATCTACACCAGTGCTAGCAGCTGGTCTAATTCTGTTGGCTTTTGACTTATTGGCGGGAACGACATTTTTTAACCCAACTGGCGGTGGCGACCCAGTGGTATACCAGCACATGTTCTGGTTTTACTCCCACCCAGCCGTTTACATCATGATTTTGCCCTTCTTTGGAGCAATTTCAGAAATTATCCCCGTTCATTCCCGCAAGCCGATTTTTGGCTATAAAGCGATCGCTTATTCGTCTCTTGCCATTAGCTTTCTGGGGCTAATTGTTTGGGCGCACCACATGTTTACCAGCGGTATCCCCGGTTGGTTGCGGATGTTCTTTATGATCACCACCATGATCATTGCCGTACCCACGGGAATTAAAATATTCAGTTGGTTAGCAACCATGTGGGGCGGGAAAATCCGGCTTAACAGCGCCATGCTCTTCGCCATCGGCTTTGTTGGCACCTTTGTAATCGGCGGGATCAGTGGCGTGATGTTGGCAGCAGTGCCCTTTGATATTCACGTTCACGACACCTATTTTGTGGTGGCACACTTGCACTACGTTCTTTTTGGTGGTAGTGTTCTCGGCATTTATGCGGCGATTTACCACTGGTTCCCGAAAATGACGGGACGGATGGTAAACGAATTTTGGGGTAAGGTTCACTTTGCCTTAACAATAGTTGGTCTAAATATGACCTTCTTACCAATGCACAAGCTGGGATTAATGGGCATGAACCGCCGTATCGCCCAGTATGACCCCAAATTTACCTTTCTCAACGAAATCTGCACTTATGGCGCTTATATACTAGCAGTTTCGACATTCCCTTTCATCATCAATGCGATTTGGAGTTGGTTATACGGCGAGAAAGCTGGTAATAATCCTTGGAGGGCACTTACCTTAGAGTGGATGACAACCTCACCACCAGCGATCGAGAATTTCGATCGAACCCCAGTACTGGCTACAGGCCCCTACGACTACGGTTTGGAAAATGCTAATCAAGGTGTACCCTTATCCGATCCCAATCCCATCTTATCTGGCGGGCCGAACTCAGTATTAAGAGCAGAACCCGATCCAGCGGTTGCTGCTAATCCCGAAGATCGTAAATAGAGTTATGAGTTAGGAGTGAAGAGTTATGACAATTCCTAACTCCTGTACAGACGCGATTAATCGCGTCTCTACTCCCCATTCCCCATTCCCCATTCCCCATTCCCCATTCCCCATTCCCCATTCCCCATTCCCCACTTATAAAAATTCATGCAAAGTCAAACTATTGACCCAGCTAAAACCGAACTAAATCATCACCATGCAGCGGAAGCGTCCGTCGGTCATCATGAAGAACATCCAGACCATCGGATGTTTGGGCTGATTGTCTTCCTGGTTGCTGAAGGGATGATTTTTATGGGGTTGTTCGGAGCCTATTTGGCTTTCCGTGCTACCTTACCTGCATGGCCGCCAGCAGGGACTCCAGAATTAGAACTTTTGTTACCTGGAGTCAACACCATCAATCTAATTTCTAGTAGTTTTGTCATGCACAATGCCGATACTGCTATCAAAAAGAACGATGCGCGGGGTGCGCAAATCTGGTTAGCAATTACCGCAGCAATGGGTGCTATCTTCTTGGTTGGTCAAGTATATGAATATACCCATTTAGAATTTGGTTTAACTACCAATTTATTTGCGAGTGCATTTTACGTTTTGACTGGTTTCCACGGATTGCACGTGACTATCGGCGTTTTGGCAATTGTTGCTGTTTTGTGGCGATCGCGCCTTCCGGGTCACTATAGTAACGAAAAGCACTTTGGTATTGAAGCAGCCGAAATCTATTGGCACTTCGTTGACGTGATTTGGATTATTTTGTTCGGATTACTGTATCTACTGTAAGTATTAATTAACTAGTTGTTTAATCCACGCGGACAACTTAATAAGCCCCCAGTAGGGGGCTTTTTTTATTAACAGAATAAAAATATCAGTGAAATAAGAGTATTAAAGACGTAGCAGTGCTACCTCATACAACAATACGCTTGGGTTAGCCCCAAAAACCTTAAACTACGTAGGTTGGGGAGCCACTACGCCCTTGCGGTTTCCCGACTTGTACCCCTACGGGGAAGCAAGCTACGCTTTTAGCGTTCCCTTCAGGTAGCAAGTAAGTGGCGTTTGAGGCTTTGCGAAACCTAACCTACAATTTTTCTTAACTGAACTGTATTGGCTTATGGCTTAACTATAAATTATACTTATAGTGTATTTAAAAAAGTTAAATAAAAAATATATAAAAACAAGCTTCAATTATTTGAACTATTACTTTTGCTAGATGCAACTGAGTGATTGGAAGTGATATGAATGCGAGTAAAGTAAAAGGTGGGAAAAGTCGGAAAAGTAGGATGTTTTAGAGAAAGTATTGAAGAACCAGTTAATATACTGTAAATTGATGTTCTAAGGACTAAGTAAACCAATAAATAAAGAAAGTTCGCAAATTTATACGGATTTAATTTAAGGAAATACAATCCTAATATTTCTTCTAGTCATAAAAGTAGAAATTTGAAGTTATTGGAGAGATTGCAAGTATTGCAATTCGCAATTTTGCTTTTTCATTGAAGTAGTTGATACCAAAAAAATGTTTACGGTAGATAACCTAACCTGCGCTGACGCGCACCCTCCCCTTGCTAAGGGTAGGTAGGAATGGATTTTTTTAACAATTGGGATCACACATATTAATTGTGGCATTTCGTAGAAGCGAATACGCATTCAAGATTTGCCAGAATTAGGAGTATATCGAGCTCGTAAAATGCGTGAGTGATTGAAAAGTTACACCTAACTATCTCAAAAACTTACCCAATCTTTTTTAGTTTTTTCGTCAAACTCACATCGATCTGACAACGCGATCGCAGTTAGTAACGACTAAAATCTGACAACAAAATTGTAGCGAACACTTTAAGTGTTATTTGTGCTTTTAAATTTAACTCCTCAAGGTTTTGTCAGTAATCAGACTTAATAGTTAAAATAAATAGGCATCTTAACTCATAAATATTATTCTCTGCCCACAGTTTAAATACTGGGGACTCGTGCTAAATTTACTTAAGTGATAATATTACAGAAGTATTTCATAAATGAATTTTGTATTAAGATACTTATAAGGGTATTAAACAAAGCAGTCAAGCAACTAAGCACCAAAAATATCTAAAGCATAGGTCGCGCGATGGCTAACTGCCGCAAATATCAGCAAATCTAGCAGCAAGCAGTTATTCATAACCTCACTCAAGCTCTGAATGGTCAGTAAATTAAGAAGTAGTATACGCCACATGAGCCAGAACCCTCTAGTCAGAAAAACACTCCGAAGTCGCTTTGAAACTGTCAAAGTGATGGGAAGCGGAGAATCTGGTAATACTTACTTAGTAGGGGGTGCTATACGTAACAGACATCGATACTCTTTTAACAGAAAAACACTTCGGAATCGCTTTGAGATTGTCAAACAGTTAGGAAGTGGCGGTTCTGGTGATACCTACTTGGCCATTGACTTGGATTTACCAGGACAACCTCATTGTGTAGTCAAACATTTCCATCCGAAAGATTCCAACCCTGCTGTTCTACCCATCGCTAAAAAGCTATTCGATAGGGAAGCAGAAGTTTTATACCAGCTAGGCAACAACCACGATCAAATTCCGAGACTGTTTGCTCATTTTGATGAAGACGGGGATTTTTATTTAGTTCAGGAATATATTGACGGTCATGCCTTGACTCAAGAAATTATCCCAGGTCAGCGTTTGAACGAGAATACAGTCGTAAATTTATTAAAAGACATCTTAGAAGTACTGGCTTTCGTTCATCAGCACGATATTATTCACCGAGATATTAAGCCTCAAAACTTAATGCGGCGGTACTCCGATCAAAAGATTGTGCTAATTGATTTTGGGAGTATTAAGAGAATTGGTGCTTTGGGAGCAGGCTTAACAATTGCGGTTGGGACTCCTGGCTATATGCCAAGCGAACAGGGTAAGGGAAAGCCAAAACTTTGCAGCGATATTTATGCAGTCGGGATGATTGGCATTCAAGCTTTAACAGGTTTAATGCCTGAGCAATTACCAGAAGATCCCAGTACTGGAGAAGTTATCTGGCGCGACAAGGCAGAGGTAAGTGATGCTCTGGCAAATATTTTAGATACAATGGTTCGCGATCGCTACAACCAACGTTATCAGTCTGCCACAGAAGCTTTACAAGCACTTAATTCTGATGTAGCGTTATCACAGCCTTCACAATCTGCTGACATCAACCACAAGGCTGATGATACCTATTTGCTAACTTATAGAAACTTTATTTTGCTCCTGGGCATCGGTCTTGGTGCAACTACGAGTTTGATAGTAATAGTTTTAATATATACATTCCTTAAGACGGGGACATCGCTTCCAAACCAACCTACTCCACTAAAGAGTTTTATAGAAAGGTTGAGTTCCCGCTAACTAATATAAGTAGTCTACTAGCTAAAATCAGCACCTAACAGAAGAATCTGTCAAAGCAATTGCACCATTGCAAAAACTACCAAAGAGTAAATTTAATTTCACTACCTTAGAAAAGTTAATTATCTAGTAGCAATCATCAGACTGTCTATTAACTAGCTATTACAGATTTAGTTTAAATTTAAATATTTCATGATTACTATAGGATAAATACTTAGATATTCCTGTAAGATAAATACAATGAAACAATATTTAAAAATATGGACAATACAAATCAAAGAAAAGCTTTAATTAACAGCGAAATCTCTCTCTTTCTCAGAGGTTTGATTATTGGTAAAGTTCTCACACTTATGGTTATTGGCGGATTACTTTGGTGGTTATTGAAGCCAAATTTATTGTCCGGCAACAGTGTTAATTCCTCTAATCAAAATTTCAATCGCGTCTCTAAGAATGAATCAACTTTTCAGACAGTTGCTGATGTTCCCCCTGCATCATTCAACTACGGAGGTAGTACGGCTTGGGCATCTATTCGGCAATTGGTAGATGCTCAGATCCAGAGCGATCGCCCGGAACTACAATTACGCTATGTAAACCCTGTTAATGCTAGTCCTGGTTCTAGCTCCGGCATTCGGATGTTGCTTGATGGGAAACTAGACTTTGCTCAGTCTTCCCGTCCCCTCACAGATGAAGAACAAGCTACGGCAAAAGAGCGAGGCTTCACCCTTGAGCAACGTCAAGTGGGTATGGATGGCGTAGCAGTGGTAGTCAACCCATCACTTAATGTGCCTGGTTTAACTGTTGAACAATTGCAGCAAATTTATTTAGGGAAAATTACAAACTGGAATCAAGTCGGTGGGCCAAATCTACCCATCACAGCTTTTTCTCAACGACCAGAGGACGCAGATACAGTAATATTTCCTAACAATAGCGACTTAAAGGGGCAAGCATTTGGCTCTAATGTGCAATATGTCTACTCTGCCACAGAGGGAGTGCGCCAACTCAGTAAAACCCCTGGTGGCGTGTATTATGCTTCTGCCCGTTCAGTAGTCTTTCAATGTAGCGTGAAGGCTTTGCCATTGGGTAGCACTTCCGGTCAGCTAATTACCCCCTACCAAGAGCCGATGGTTTCGCCTGAGCAATGTCCGCGTCAGCGCAACCAGCTAAATACTCAGGCGATCAAAAATGGCAGCTATCCGATGATTGCTAATTTGTTTGTGATTATTAAGCAGAATAAAGGTTCAGAACAGCAGATTGGAAATGCTTATGCCAATCTTTTATTAACTGACCAAGGGCAAAGAGCAATTGAGCAAGCTGGTTTTGTTGGAGTTCGCTAGTAGATTTATTTGAAGGACAATTGAGCAAGCTTTCCAGAGATACCCGACTTGTTTAAGAGGTTGGGTATCTATGGGAAGCGATCGCTTTTCTATTTATTCACTGCTTGTTCAATATTTATTTATTCATCACTTGAGTTAAAGTTCATTCAACAGCATAAGAAGTAAACTGGCGCTTAAAAGGAGAATGGAACCCAATAACAATATCAGAAGGGGGTACACCTAACTCAACCAATCGTTCAGCAACAGACTCTTCTGTACCGTTATACTGAATCCATATTTTCCCATCTTGAATATCAAAATGCATGACCGGGCCAAACACCCGCTTATCTCCTTGCCAGCCAACGTAAGCTAGTTGATAATGGTCGTTTTCGTTGTCTAAAATTAATTGTGATTTGACAGTATCGTTATCAGACGTGATTTGTTGATGTTCGCTCAGAATTTGTTTGATAAATTGTCGATAATGTTCTATTTTATCCATAGCCGAATTTCCTCACGTTTTGGGTCGTAAATTATCAACTTAACTTGGTAACGATGAAGGGTGCGTTGGACAAAAGAAAGTTGAAAAAAGTCTTGATATGTTTCGAGCGGAACGGCTAAATAAACTACTCTGTCTGCTTCTTTCTCTTCAATAGCTTGGCAGTAATTGAGATATTGTCCGAGTGCAGTATGAAATTCACTGATATCTGAATCTGCAATAAAACTCTTAATTTCAACAGCTATTTTCTCTGTATTACGTTCTGCGGCAATAGCATTTTCAGCCGCTAAGTCTATTTGTAGTTTAATTGCTTCACTAATACGAATTGTAAAAGGATCGTGAGTAATTATCCACCCATCCTTAATTAATGCTTTTTTAACCTGTTGATGGAAAACATCTTTAGCCATGTTGCTATCTCTAGATTAGGCTAGATTAACCTAAAATGATATTGTTGCTCTATGCAATGGGTTCCCCAAAGGGGTTGTCGTTCGCGCAGCGTGTCGTAGACAAGACATCGCACTCTCCATTATTCTGCATTGCTGTGGCAAGTTTCTCTAAATTTTGACGAACAGTGAGACTACGCTGATGATTTACACCCCAGACTTGCTCACAAATATCTAAAGCTTGCAAATAAAGCGGTTCTGCTTCACCGTAACGTCCAGTTTCACGATAAATTTCTGCCAGATTATTCAGACTTTCGGCAACATTGGGATGATTTTCTCCCAATAGGTGCTTATCAAGTTCTAAGGCTTTTATACATAAGGGTTCTGCTTCATTGTAACGTCCTTGTTCCCTGTACATATAACCAAGAGCATAGATCGTATCTGCTAATAGCGGATGCGCTTTTTGTAATACATGCTGCTTGAGTTCTAATGATTCCAAAAACAAAGATTCGGCTTGCTCGTAGCGTCCTTGAGCGCGGTATATTAAACCTAAATTGTGCAAATCTGTTGCAACATCGGGATTCTCTTCTCCTAAAAATTGCTTATCTAGTTCTATTGCTTGTTGCGACAAGGGTTCAGCTTCACTGTAGCGTCCTTGATGATAATAAAGTAGCGCTAAATTATTTAGTATAAGAGCGAAAGAAAGATGATTTTCGCCAACCAGACGTTTTTCGAGTTCTAATGATTGCAAATACAGAGGTTCTGCTTCATCATAGCGTCCTTGTTCATCATATAGTAATGCCAAATTGTTCAGACTGGCAGCGACATCGGCATGGTTTTCTCCTAACAATCCTTTCCTCAGTTCTAAAGCTTGTTGATATAGGAGTTCTGCTTTATTATATTGTCCAGTAGATTTGTAGAGTCCTGCCAAATTATTCAGGCTCGTGGCAAAAGCAGGATGATTTTCTCCTAACAGGCGTTTCCTCAGTTCTAAAGCTTGTTTATATAAGGGTTCGGCTTCGTTGTAGTGTCCTGTTGCACGATATATTCCTGCTAAATTGTTGAGGCTATTAGCTAAGTCTATCTGCAAACCCAATTCATTTTGTAACTCACTCGCCTGACGCCAATATTTAATTGCTAATTCCTGTTCTTCTTGATAATTTTGAGATTCACCCCGTTCTAATCTGCTTTGGTAAATATCACCCAACCTTGAGTATAACGTAGCCAAGGTGGGGTCTTTAGTTCCTCGTTCTTGTTCTACTTTCTCGATTAACCTGTGTAAATCTTGAATGGGTAAAAAAAAGCGATTAGTTTCATTAGTATCTGTACTAGCTAATTCTGTATCTCGAAAAACAAAGCGGATATTTTCTAATTCTTTACCAGGGATAGCATTTGTCTTTTGAGATTCAAACCGAAATACACCGTTGCGCCAACTCCAAAAATCAGGAGCTTTTTTAATTAGGTTGACTAAAATTTGGTTAGTTACCCAAAGCACGATCGCAAATGGAAATTCGCGCAATCCTTCCCTTGTCCACTGTAAGTAACCAAAAAATTTCTCCTGTTCCGATTGCTCATTTCCCAACCTGAGAAAATACAATTGTTCAGCACCCGTCACAGTGATTACTGCCGGGTTTTGCTGACGGAGATATTCTTCTTGTTGTACCAGTTGGTTAAGAGCAGCTTTGAGACTAGGTTCTTGACGTGCTAAAGTTACTCGATATGCACGCAAGGCGGGTTGTAGTTCAGCTTCATATTGAGCAATAATCTCATCGCGAAAGCTAGCATCATCGCAAACCGCAATCAGTAAATTTAATCCCCGCTTTTGAGCTTCAATAGAAACAATTAAATCATCATACGCATCTTGATTTTCTCCTTGATCATCCAATAATTCCTCATTTAACATTAATGGCTCCCTGTCTTCTCAAGCTTTCGATAATAATTGGATGAACATCATACCAAGTTTCATCAGTGCGATACTCTAGAACATACAGCCCATGTAACAAATCTAAAAACTCTGCTTGTTTGGGGTCATTGGGCATAAATTGTTCGTACACACTCTGCAAAATATCGATATCAGTTTTTCCTAAGCGTATCGAAAAATCATTGCGTATTTTATTGATTGCTTGCAAGAGAATTTTATCATCAATAATAACTTCGGCTGAAGGATTTCGCCGGATAGTTCGCAAACATATACGGCAACATTCCTTAGAAATGCGAATTAACTCTCGTAATACACCACCACTGTAAATTACGATTTTTTCAGCAGTTTCAGGCGCAATTAATTCACTAGGAATCCGCTTTTGTAAAACTTCACCGAGAATTTTTGTTGCTTCCGGGCGAGGTTGGGCATTTGGGAAGCGGTTTTTACCTTTATCAAATATTTTTAAGACAGGCATTGCCACAACTTGATCGTTAGTTTCAGTGGCAATAATTGTGCTAATAAATGTTTCTCGAAGGACTGCGATCGGGATAGTGTAGATAATTTGAAAGTTAGGTTGACAAAGAGCTTTAATGTTATCTCGATAAATCTCGTTAACTCTTCCTAAGTCAAGTTTATCTAAATCATCAATAATTACTAAAACATTTTGTTTAGTTGCAGCTTGAATGAGAGCAGCGATTTCGTTAATTCTGGCAACTAAATCTGATAACTTGCGTTCAAACTCTTGCTTAATTTCATCCCGAACGCTAGCATCAGCTTTTAATTTAGAACTAATCAACTTTAAAAGGTCAAAACCGATACTAACTTCTGCTTGCAAATTTGATTCTTCAGTGCGAGTGCGAGTAGCGAACCACTTATAAAGAGCGTCTTTAGTCGATTGCGGAATATCAACTTTGCGTGCTTCTGCCTCTGTCATTAAATTAACTGCGATCGCAAACAGTATATTAATATGATTAACCGCCGACATTTCAATTTTGTCAGCAATAGAAAACAGAACTACAAAATATTTATCTTGAATTTGTCGGCTAAATTCAGCCAACAAAGTAGACTTACCACATCCCCGATGTCCTGTAAAGACAATTTTGCCATCTCCATTAGGACTATCTTCTACTAATTGGTTCAGGTCTGCAATCAAATCATCACCATATTCGACTCGAAATCTTTCCATTTCGTTCCGTTCCATCAACGGAAACAGTTCGAGATTGCTGTATGCTTCTTGAAAGGAGTTTAATAAGTCTTGAGACATTGGATAGTGCTGTAAATGTAACTATCCATATAATGGCTCATGATTTTTGAAGTAGAACTTTAGGCAATGTCTAAGATAGAGTATGTCTACATAACTTCTCAAATTCAGTTAATAAATAACTACTAGGTGAGTGGGATGTTATGTCTTAAAAAGAGATCCCCCAATCTCCAAATTTTAACCTATCAATAAGTAACAGAGGTCAATAATCAATCAGACTGAATGATAGATTATACATTCGATAATTTAAACTGAATGATAGATTATACAGATAACATCCTAAAAGCTACTTAACACATAAATAAAATAAAATTTTCAGTTATAAAAATAAATTTTTAATGTGCTTCGTCTCATTCCCTTCTAGCCGATGCGATGGTAGCTGTTGTTACTATTAGTTAGTAGTCTGTCAACGAATAATTGACGAGTACATTCATTGTAGAGACGGCGATTTATCGCGTCTCTCTAACGTGTCAGTCTTTTAGACGCGATAAATCGCGTCTCTACATGAGATAAAGCTCCGCGACTTTAAAACCAGCTTTTACAACTTCAAAACTAGCTTTTGCGACTTCAAAACCAGCTTTTGCGACTTCAAAACTAGCTTTTGCAACTTCAAAACCAGCTTTTGCGACTTCAAAACTAGCTTTTGCGACTTCAAAACTAGCTTTTGTGACTTCAAAACCAGCTTTTGCGACTTCAAAACCAGCTTTTGTGACTTCAAAACCAGCTTTTGCGACTTCAAAACCTTCTTTTTTTAACAAATTTCAGCAAATATACCCGCATCTATCTAGTTGGCTAATGCCATCCAATGCTTTTATAATTCTGTAACTTCACTGTGGCTGGTGCATCTGCCTATTGCGTATTGTGATGATATATAAATAACTCAGTGTTTAAGCTCATGGTTATTTATAAATTAATCCAAACAGGAAAACTATATGACGCAACGCAAACGAAACTCCATGTCACTGACCAAGGCTGAACGACGGATTGAAGGAATGCAGACAATTAACCCTGAGTTAGACTTTAGTAATGGGTTTTCAATTGCTACTTACAACACTAAAGTAATTGAGTTACGAGAAAAGCTAGCCGCTTATAATCAAGCACAAACAATAGTAGATAAGACACACAATGCATTATTAGAAGCAGAACGTGAGTTGAATACTTATTCTGAGCAAATGCTGTTGAATGTTGCATCTTGCTATGGCAAAAATAGTGATGAGTATGAAATGGCTGGTGGAACGCGCAGGTCAGACCGCAAGAAACCACGTCCAGTAGTAAACCAAACAGTGACATCTGTGAAGTAATTGTTTGGAGTTGCCGCTTCTTTAGATAAGGGTGCGTTGGCCTTTGTGACAACGCACCACGATCCTATATTCTGTCGTTTAACTTCTGAAGCGTCTCCAGAGACTTTTGACATCCCAAAATCGAATGCTGATATTAAGGAAGTTGAAATCTTAATTAGACAAAAGTTAGAATAATTAATATGAGCTAGATTTTAGGATTTTAATTAGTCTAGCGATCGCAGCAATTACGATAGAGATGCTGAGTGCGATCGCAAAAAGACTAAGGGTGTTGTCAAACTCTAAATTAGACTTAATTGTAGGTTGGCGTGGGCAAAGAGTCCTCACGCAACCACCCCAACCACCCGAAACCCAATATTGCTGTTGCGGTACGCAGGGATATCAAGGCCGCGATCAGCACAACGACAGCTCCAGAGACCATAGAGCCAAGAGCCACCGCGCAGCAGCCGATGAGTATTATCTTCACCAGTTAACCAAGCACTGCCATCAGTAGGTGCGCCGTTGTAATTGTTATGCCAGTAATCTTGACACCACTCCCAAACATTGCCGTGCATATCGTATAAACCAAAGGCATTAGCTGGAAAACAACCGACTGGTTTTGTTTCTTTGCCTTTGAAATTGACTAACTCAGTGATAATCGTTTCCCCAAAATAGAATGGCGTCTTGGTTCCAGCACGACAAGCATATTCCCATTCTGCTTCAGTAGGTAGTCGATAAGTTTTTCCTGTTTTCTGGCTCAACTTTTTACAAAATTCTACTGCATCATTCCAACTAACATTTTCTACAGGTCGTTTCTCACCTTTGAAAGAGGAAGGATTATTGTTAGCATTACCTATAATTTTGTGAAAAATATTGCTTCCCATAATCGCTTGATACTGCGCTTGGGTGATTTCATATTTGCCCATGAAGAACTTAGGAACAGCCACCTGATGCTGTGGGCTTTCACTTTTATATCTCTCTACTTCTCCTTCCGGTGAACCCATCATAAAGGTTCCCCCTGGTATCTGCACCATTTCTAAGGTGACACCATTTCCTAAATCTTCTACAAAATATTTCGCTTCACAGTTGTTGCGGTTGGTGATTGTCCCCGTTGCGTCTACCGTCACGACTTCAAATTGAAAGGTTTTTAAGGAATTTTTTTCAACTGCAAATATTCCCTTAGTAGAATTTTCAATACTAAGATTAGGTCGTGGTGAAGATGGTTCTTGAGGTTTCCACCGCAACCTTTCAATTCTTTGAATTGCTTTGATTGCATCCATATCTTGCCCTGAAGCCGCAGCTAATACCCGAATCCATAATTGCTCTGCTAAATCTAAATTCCTGTTTACTTCTGCTTGGTAAGCATCATTTTTCAATGTGGCGATATCCGCTAGAGTTGCATATCGTGGCACAAGTATTAGGTGAGATTTATTCACAGGTTCAGCAATCACATAAGGCGTTTGCCTTGTATTCTTATACTGACGAACCAGTTCAGGCACACGAAACTTGAGATATTGCTCCAATCGTTCAACAGTAGCGCATCGACCTTGAATTCCTAACCCTTCTAGTAATGCAGTAGTAAAAGCACCTTGTTGTAAAGCCTCAATTTCATAAGAATATTGCTGGGGAATACAAGAAAAAATGCTGATAACTCCTTGTTGACGTGCCTCTTCTGCGGTTTGTCGCCCAATTCCTTCACCTGTTTTTTTGCCTTCATTGCGACAAGCATCCAGAATCAAGACAACATTATCAGCACCGCAGCGACGCAGACGTTCAGTTACAAAGTTAATCGCAATTGCCGTGTTTTCAATATCCTCTGGATCGCCATCACAGGGCATGAGATAATCACGGTCAGCGTATCTTATCCCATGACCACTGAAGAAAAACCAGAAATTATCCCCTGCTCCCATAAAGGGATTGTCAAATAACTGTCGCAAGACTCGCAGTAAGTTAGTGCGAGTTGGGCGAGTCGATTTTCCAGCAAGTTCAGGGGAGTCATCTGAGAAGAAGAATATCCGCTCAAATCCGGCTTCATTCCTCAGAAACTCTTGCATTAACAGTGCATCCCGCTTGGCATAGTTTAGCGGTTGCAGATAATCATACTGGTTAATTCCGATCGCGATCGCCCAATTTTTTGCCATTTCACTGTGATTCTTGGCGCTTGAACTTCAGCTTAATCGCTCCTTTACTCCCAGCTTTGACACCACTGCCAATTAATTTAACTTCCCCATCTGCACTAATTTCTACCGATAGCTCAATTTCATCTAGCTGCATCTTGGAGTTGACTTTTGCTTGCTGTTCAGCTTGACTAAACAAACTTCCCACGAGTTTGAGAAAGTGAGTCATATTTTGCTCTAATGTTTGAGCGCTAACCTTAACGGCATCTCCTACCCCTTTGCTACCAGTGCTTTCCCTGATAGTTTCGTCTCCCCAACTGCGTGTATTATTACTCCCGCCTTTAGCACCATCAGGAATCGATATTTGAGGGGTATCATCCGTCACAATCCAAATGCCGTCGTTTTGGGGTGTTTCTGACATATTACTTTAAATATTTACGTTAAATCTTCCCACAAATACAGATACAACGGTAGAGAAAGCGATTCCGATTACCACGAAATCTTACTGAATATTTTAGCGATCGCACCAATTATGATAAAGATTCTGGGAGCGATCGCATAGTCTCAAATTATCTCAGATTGGGTGCGATCGCTTTCCCTAAATAGTCCAATCAAAAATCTAAATATCTGTAATCCAGTCTTAAGTACAATTATTTGATAACTTTCAGTGCGTTTATAACCCCATGATCAAACCCGCCGATGTCAGCACCAAACGCTTAATCAGCCTTGCACCTGATAACTGGGTAAAATGGGTAACGCAAATTCCTGATATTGTTGCTGGCGAAATTCTCAACTCAGAATTTCAGTGGATAAGTCGAGAAAGTGATGTTTTAATCCGTGTCGAAAGTCCCCAGTATGGAAAATTTCTCGTTCTTAACGAATTACAACTCCGCTATAAACCAGAAATGCCGCGCAGGATGCGTGCTTATGCAGCACTTGCAGAAGAAAAATATAATTTGCCAACGTATCCAGTACTAATTAATATCCTCAAGGCAAGTGACGCTGAAATACCGACAAGTTACGCATCAAATATTGCTGGGTTACGTGCTATTCAAGATTACCGTGTCATTAACCTGTGGGAAGTTGATGTCGAGATTGCTTTTCAACAACCTTTACCATCCTTACTGCCGTTTGTACCAATTCTCAAAGGTGGTGAAAATGAATCTACTATTAGAGAAGCATTACAAATTCTTCGTGCTGATGAACAACTAAACCAACTAGAAACAGTCTTGGCTTTTTTTGCTACGTTTGTTTTAGAGAGTACGCTCGTTCAAGAAATTATGAGGTGGGATATGGCTGTATTACATGAATCGCCTTGGTATCAAGAAATTTTACGCGAAGGAGAAGTACGCGGAGAGGCACGCGGAGAAGCACGCGGAGAAGCACGCGGAGAACTGCGAGGAAGAAAAGAAGAGTTATATTCAGGAATTGAATTGGCATTAGAAATTAAGTTTGGCAATCAAGGTTTAGAATTGATGCCGATGATCTCTCAAATTACGGATTTGCAGAAATTAAAAGCAATTCAACAGGCAATTAAAACTGTAAATACAGCCAATGAATTACAGCAAATTTTGTCAACCGACTTTATATAAAAACACCAAAAACATAACCCCTCTCCGCCACCGGAAAGGGGTTAATCATTGCCGAAACCACTATCTTGTACAGACGCGATTCATCGCGTCTCTCTTCAGCAATCTCTAATAAGCGTCTTGCAACTCGTAGAAATCAGGCGAGATGTAATCCTTCCGCAAAGGCCAACCTACCCAATCTTCCGGCATCAAAATCCGCTTGAGATTTGGATGCCCTTCATAAATAATGCCGAACATATCGTAAGACTCGCGCTCTTGCCAATCTGCGGTTTTCCAAATCCAGTACAGAGAAGGGACTACAGGATTTTCCCGTGGTAAGAACACCTTAACTCGAACTTCTTCGGGGCGATCGCTATTATCACCGACTTTAATCAAGTGATACACACTCACCAAATCCTGTCCTGGCCCAAGGTCAACGCCACCTTGAAACTGGAGATAATTAAACCCATAAGCATAAAGGGCTGTAGCGGTGGGAACCAAAAAATCTGCTGCCACCTTAATTATCTCTACACCATTTTTGTCTGGTGCTAAAAACTCATGGTCAAAGCCGTTTTCCGTCAACCACTGGGAAACTTTACCCGCTTGTACCAATGACTCTTCTTTCGCTGCTGGTACTGGTTTAGATTCTTCTTCAGCCACGGGTTTGTTCCTCCTTTTGCGCCTTTTCTGTCAGCAGTGCAGGTGGTATTGGCATACCGATTGCTTCCGCCAATTCCTTCGGTGGTGCAGAGCGAGTTGCTGACTGCAAATACTTACCAGTTAAGATTTCCTCTACCGGCTTCAGGTTATGAGTCGTGCTGTAATAGCGGTGGGTTTGCTTAATCTTATCCCGCTCTTGCATAGACTCATTGGAGATTTTCTTCCGCAGCTTAATGATTGCGTCGATAATTGCTTCGGGACGGGGAGGACAACCAGGTAAGTACACATCCACAGGAATCAGTTTATCGACTCCGCGCACTGCTGTAGGAGAATCAACGCTGAACATCCCGCCAGTAATTGTGCAAGCACCCATCGCAATTACATACTTTGGCTCTGGCATTTGTTCATAAAGACGAACCAGTTGGGGAGCCATCTTCATCGTAATAGTCCCTGCCGTAATAATTAAATCGGCTTGGCGGGGGCTAGAACGGGGAATTAGTCCAAAACGGTCAAAGTCAAATCGGGAACCAATTAAAGCTGCAAACTCAATAAAGCAGCAAGCAGTACCAAACAGCAACGGCCACAAACTAGAAAGCCGCGCCCAGTCGTAGAGGTCATCAACCGTCGTCAAAATGACGTTTTCTGAAAGGTCTTGAGTGACATTGGTACGCTCAATGGGGTTGATGATTCGTTCTTTACCCTGGGTTGTTAAGTTAGAATTCAAGACCATTCCAAAGCTCCTTTACGCCATGCGTAAACTAAAGCGACTACAAGAATTGCAATAAAGACTAGCGCTTCAATAAAAGCTAATAGCCCCAAACGGTGGAAAGCTACCGCCCAAGGATACAAGAATACAGTCTCCACATCAAAGACGACGAAGACCAGAGCAAACATGTAGTAGCGGATGTTGAACTGAATCCAGGCTCCCCCGATGGGTTCCATCCCAGATTCATAAGTGGTGCGACGTTCTGGAGCGTAACCACTGGGTCGTAGGAGCTTGGAAGCTGAGAGCGCTAAGGCAGGTACTAGGCTACAGATGATGAAGAAACCTAGAAGGTACTCGTAACCGCTGAGGACAAACACAATGAGTATCTACCGCTTATGGACTATTTTAAGTAGTGAGTTTTGAGTGCTGAGTGCTGAGTGCTGAGTGCTGAGTGCTGAATGCTGAGTAGGGAATCTCACTTCTTTACTCAGAACTTTCGGAACTCGGAACTGTTTTACCCAACGCCCAATCCCTTAACTGCGTAACTTTCTTTTACATTATATCTGTTTGGTTTTTCTGAAATCTGGGAAACAGACGCACTTCAAGTATTTGATTCACTTTTGCTAGTGATAGAAAAGTCTAACAATTATGTCATAATTTTTAACGTATATTTAAGATTTCTCCTTTGCGAGGCCTTAGCCATGAGCGAACCAGCTGTTGAGACTACGGTGTTAGACCGCTACGAGTGTCGCGCCTGCGGTTATGTTTACGAACCCGAAAAGGGAGACGACAAAGATGATATTCCTTCAGGGACAAGCTTTGCAGAACTGCCCATAAATTGGCGCTGTCCAGTTTGTTCTGCTAAAAAGACCGCTTTTGCCAACATCGGCCCCGCCGGTACTGCATCCGGCTTTAAAGAAAATCTTGGTTATGGTTTGGGTGTTAACAACCTAACGCCAACCCAAAAAAATATCCTAATTTTTGGTGCTTTGGCTCTTGGCTTCTTGTTTTTTATCAGTCTTTACGGCTTACAATGACAGCCTTTAAGCAATTCCAAATAACGCTCTCTACCAGAGGGTTTACACTGCGCTAACAAAATTCAAAATGAAAAAGCCAGGGTTTTACAGCATCCTGGCTGCCAACTCCTACAAAAATTTAGAAATAACTAAGAAATACTGATGCATTCAATTGTGAAAGGTTGGCAACGAATATTTGCCTTGTTAATAGTAGTCGTGATGTGCATAGGGTGTAGCCAAGTTCCCTCTGTTAGCTACAACCCTTGGAAAGTAATTTCTGTGCCAACAGACTCGAATTTATTGGATATTGCTTTTACTGATAACCTTGAGCATGGCTACTTAGTCGGTAGCAATGCCACCCTATTGGAAACCAATGACGGTGGTAATACCTGGAAACCAATAACACTGCAACTGGATGAGCAAAAGTATCGCTTTGACTCAGTAAGTTTTGCAGGTAAAGAAGGCTGGATTGCCGGAGAGCCTGGACTTTTACTACATACAACCGATGAAGGTGCTTCTTGGTCGCGTATTCCCTTGAGCGAAAAGCTACCTGGTAGCCCGATCGCAGTTAAGGCGCTAGCAGACAATACAGCTGAAATGGCTACTAATGTTGGAGCCATATATAAGACCACAGACGGCGGCAAAAACTGGAAAGCCCAGGTGGAATCAGCAGTGGGTGTGGTGCGTAACTTAGAGCGTTCTCCTGATGGTAAATATATTGCTGTTTCTGCTAAGGGTAGCTTCTACTCGACTTGGGAACCAGGCCAAGATGCTTGGGTACCCCATAACCGCAATAGTTCTCGGCGAGTAGAAAACATGGGCTTTGGTGACAATGGGCAATTGTGGTTGCTAGCTAGAGGAGGCCAAGTTCAGTTTAGTGATCCAACTAAACCTGAAGAATGGCAAGAGGCAAAATATCCAGAGTTATCCACCAGTTGGGGTTTGCTGGATTTGGCATATCGCACACCCGATGAAATTTGGGTAGGTGGCGGTAGCGGTAATTTGCTACGGAGTGGCGACGGTGGCAAAACTTGGGAAAAAGACCGTGACATAGAAGAAGTTGCGGCTAATTTGTACAAGATTGTGTTCTTAGAGCCAGAGCGGGGATTTATAATTGGCGATCGCGGCGTTTTGCTCAAATATCTACCAAACCCTGAAGCAACTTCCCCAGAGGCGGCTTAATGAGTAGGGAGCAGGGGAGCAGGGGAGCAGGGGAGCAGGGGAGCAGGGGAGCAGAGAAGAAGTTGCAGTAGGTTATTTCCCCTCTGCCTCTTCCAATGCCCCATTCCCAACGTACAATTTCTGAGAAGAACGTTGCAACTTGTAACTCTTTCTTATCTTTGTAGGATAATAAACTCAATAACACTCTATGTATAAGGTAGGGAGCTAAATGTCAGGTACCACTGGAGAACGTCCGTTTTCGGACATCATTACTAGCGTTCGTTACTGGGTAATCCACAGCATCACCATCCCGGCATTATTTATTGCTGGTTGGTTATTTGTCAGCACCGGACTGGCTTATGATGCCTTTGGCACACCCCGTCCCAACGAGTATTTCACACCAGCGCGGCAGGAAGTGCCCATTGTGAAGAACCGTTTTGAAGCTAAAAAACAAGTTGAAGAATTTATTGGAAAGTAGTTTGAGATCATGACTAGCGGAAATAACATCAATCAACCAGTTACCTATCCAATTTTTACCGTTAGATGGCTGGCAGTACACACTTTGGGTGTACCAACTGTATTCTTTTTGGGCGCGATCGCCGCAATGCAATTTATTCAACGTTAGGAGCAATTATGGTAGAAAGATCCCCCAATCCCAATAATCAGCCGGTTGAACTAAACCGGACTTCTTTATACCTGGGATTACTAATGATTTTCGTTCTGGGTATTCTGTTTTCCAGTTACTTCTTTAACTAATTAGAAGTACTGTTGTTAATCTTGGTTTATGAACGTGTGTTGATTTGTTGTTAAGGGAGGAGAGAAGCTGTGTCTGGAAGTGGGAGAATTCCCCTGTGGGTCGTCGCTACGATCGCAGGTTTAGGTATAATTACAGTCTTGGGCATTTTCTTTTATGGTGCCTACGCCGGACTCGGTTCTTCGATTTAACATTAGTTAGTTTGAACCGAATACTATAAGTTAGAATTTTTCTAGCATTTGTTGAGAAATCAACGTTAAAAAAACCGCCTGTCTCTATGAGATGGGCGGTATTAATTTTGGTCATTTCTCATTTGTCTTTTGTCATTTGTTTTCTGCAAATGACTAATACTTCGGCTTCGCTCAGTACAAGTGACTAATGACTACATCAGTATCAGTTGATATCGCTGATATCGTCGTTTTCAATGTATAAAAACAGAAACGCGAAGACCGCACCTGGCAAAACCCAACCAATTATGGGCACGAAGATAGCAGACAAGTACGAAGTACTAGCCAAGACAGTAGGTAAAAAAGATGTTGCCATAGTTAAAGGTTCCTATGAAATCACACTACAATTCAAAATGAGCTTACTGCAAATTCTGCCAAATTTTTGAAATTCTTTCATATTTTTAACACAGGGGATAATTGGGAGATGTGGAGATGGGGAGCAGGGGAGCAGGGGAGCAGAGGAGAGTTATTGTACAAGTTCTTTTCCCTCTGCCTCTTGTGCCCAATGCCCAATACCCTTCATACCTGAGTTACATACCTAGGAGTTCATCTAGTTGCAAGCTTGGCAAGTCTGGAGGAATCACGGTTCGCACTATTGTGACTTTGTGACTCTCCTGTTGAGTTGTAAGATCGAGTGCGATCGCTCCTAAGCGAATTTCCAAACAGCCCAAGGGAATGTTTAATTGTGTCATCACTTCCAATCCTCCCGATGCATTAGGAAGTAAATTTGTCAACAAATGGGGGCCATCTAGTAAGTAGCGAGTTTGATAATCTTCAAGCCATAACTTGACAACAACTTGCAGAGGTACTTCTGCCAGTACTACGCGCACTATGACAGACTTGCCAGCAATTAATTCGCCTTCTGGCACATACAAATGTGGAGTTGGCAAAGGCTCAGTGGCTGCCGCAATTAGAGGTAAGGAAGAAGATGAATATAAAAGTGGTTGCTCCTTTTCTTCAAAGGTGTCACTCTCCTTTGTATCGCCTTCCAGTTCGCTATCTGTATCATCTACAACGATTTCTTGCGCCAACCAAGCTGACGCTATATTTATTTTTATTGGAGGGGGAGGGGGCGGTACTTGTGTTAACAGAGCCGATGAGATTGTTGGTTCTTCTAGTACTTTTTCTATTTCCGTATTTTCTCCAATCCCTAGTTCCACTTCCTGCGCTGTGTCTATATCTTCCCCAAAGTTCTCCAGTTCACGAGCCAATCCTGCGACTTCTTCCCATGTCTCTTCTCCCTTGCGCGTTTCAGTCAGGAGAAGTGGTGAACTGCTCCAATCTTCGCTCAGATTATTCTCCGTGTTGGCATCTAGGTCTAATGGCAAGTTAACATCAACATTCGCATTTTCTGCACTAGGAGGAAGGGGTATCTGCTGCGGTGGAACATAGTTATTGTAATCTTGAGGTTGCAGATCGTTGATAGATTCAGGCAAGGAGTATCCTTGGCTCTGCATCCACTTCCTCAACAGGGGAGATGAATAAAGGTTTCCGGTTGTAATTAATTGTGCATTTTGGGGGGTTTCGATTTCAGCAACAGATTCTTCCTGGAATTGCAAATTTTGTGAGGCTTCAACTTCAGCAACTTCTTCCTGGAATTGCGAATTTTGCGGGGCTTCGACTTCAGCAACAGATTCTTCCTGAAATTGTGCGTCCCCTACTCCTAATTCAGGTATATTTTCATCTTCAGCCACAGTTGCGTCCAATTTTGGTAAGTCTTCAGCCGCTTTAACTTCCAATGCATCTGGAAGAACATTATTTTCTACTTTTTCTTCGGCATCATCTGGCAAAGCTTGTAACCGTTTCAAGTATGGCAAAGTAGTCTCAAGTATTGGCATTCGACGTTGCTTGATGACCAACTGCTCTAAGTTGATGGTGGCTATAATAGTATCCTTTTCTACAAGCTCCTCCCGTGTCTGTGGTTCTGCAACAACATCTGTGGGAATGTTGGCATCACTTTGAATAGGGGGTAGTTTCGGTAATTGAGGCAACGAAATGCTTGAATTCTTGAACTTAGATGTCCGCAGATTAGCTTCTCGCAGAACTTGCAGGTTAATTTGCGCTGGTAAAGGTGTGTTTGGAGATAGATGAACTATCTGAGACTGGTCTGTTTTTGGAGTCTTGACCAAATTTAATAGTTTCAAATCGAGCCTAACAGGTGTCTCTGTTTCTGTGAAAGCACCAGATGAGTTCGATGTTGCTACAAGGTCATTTAAAGATGTACTGGATTTTGTTGCGGCTGTGATTGCCAGTAATTCTGTTACATCTGCTGTAATGGTGAAGGACTGGGTGGCTAACGGCATGACTTCACCGCCATCAGCGAATTTACCATACAAACTGATGTCTGCCAAAATTAGCTTGGATTCACAATCAGCAGGAATATCAATTGAGGTATTGATACTAAAGGGCAACTCCTTATCTGATAAGGGTTGCCGTACTTTAGTCAAGATTTTCGAGTTATTGGGCGATCGCAGTTCAATTTCTACTTCAAGCGCCCGCAAGCTTTTTGAAGATGATGTTTCATCCCAATCTAGATTTGTCTTTTCTTGGAATTCTATGTACCCGTTGATTATAAGAGCTTGTCCCCAACGAGCAATATAATTATCCTGACTTAAAGTTAGCAGTAATGGTGGCGGTAGTTGTGTTGCCGAAGAATCTGTAACTTTTTCATCTTGGGGCAGCAGTTCAGAGGTGGGTAAAGCTAAATCTATTAAATTTTGTAAAATCTGCTCTGCCGTCTCTCCTTTAAGCCATACAGGACTTACAGGCCGATCGATAACTATATCTTCATCTTCTTCCGTTTCATCTGACGCAACAGTAGTAACAAAGTTGCTATCTGTAGTAATTGCCAGTCCTTCAGAAACTGCGATCGCATTATCTAGCTCAATTGCAGTTTCTGCTGGGGCATTAGATTCCAAGTTCTCTTCATCTGATGCAACAGTGAGGTTGCCATCTGTAGTAATTGCCAGTCCTTCAGAAACTGCGATCGCATTATCTAGCTCAATTGCAGTTTCTGCTGGGGCATTAGATTCCAAGTTCTCTTCATCTGGTGCAACAGTGAGGTTGCCATCTGTAGTAATTGCCAGTCCTTCAGAAACTGCGATCGCATTATCTAGCTCAATTGCAGTTTCTGCTGGGGCATTAGATTCCAAGTTCTCTTCATCTGGTGCAACAGTGAGGTTGCCATCTGTAGTAATTGCCAGTCCTTCAGAAACTGCGATCGCTTTCTCAAACGTAAATAACGTAATTGCAGTTTCTGCTGGGGCATTAGATTCCAAGTTTTCAGAAACAGTATCTAGGCGATCGTCAGGTGAACTCGATCCTAAATTTTTCCTCGGCTCTCTCTCTGCTAACAGCGAGAAGACTTGCACTTGCACGCTGTATTGCCAAGATTTACCGAGCAGATCCGACATCAAATCGCCGGAACAGCGCAACTCCCAAACTCCCGGCTGGAAGTAGGTAAAAGGAATTACCGCCATTATGCCTTCTGAATTAGTGCGACGCGATCGCTTGAAAATTCGCCGCGTTGGTTGAACTTCCTCGGTTGAAGAGTGAGTTACCCGCACTTCCACGTCTGTATTAAGAAGGTTAGAACGAGCCAAAACTCTATACTGTCCTTCCAAAATTTCCAAATTTGGCGATTCTAGGATATGCCACGAGCGAGCGCCTTGTTTCTGTATCAGAAATTGCCAGTGTTCCATTGTAAGTGATGCCCAGACCGACGAGCCGCTGAGTAATATTGTGGATTAACTTGCTTGCAAGTTTACCTCAGTATTTTAGAAATGCCTCACTTAAATGGCTATCAAGTTAACTCAGTTTTACTGACTTGACTTCCCACACTTTAACTACTCACCTCAAAGGAATTTCAATAAGTCGCCGTGTTGCTTGTGCGTAAAGCTTTTGTTGTTTTCTGAATATTAAGTTTCACAGATCCTAGTGCTAAATTAACAGGGATGCAATGAATACCGTTAGTTGTCTGTGCTCAACTTAGTGCAAAAATTTTTGTATTATTTTTTACTAGAATTTCCACTTTGCAATAGACACAACGTACAATAAATTAAAATTCACTTGAGAATTGTTATTGAATCGTAATTGCCCACATTTTTGCTACAAAGAGGTAGGATGTGGTTCTTAAGTGTCCTCTGCGATCGCCCAAGTTAGGCGCAAAGCGAGATCGCAAATCACAACACTTAACCACGCAAAACGCATCCAATCTATCTGAAGTGGCTCTTTGAACCGCTATAAAACACGTCTTCCCTTGAGTGAAATGTGGGTTGACAATGAGGATTTACAGGAGGGATTCGATGCTAGTCATTTTAATGGACGAGCAAATCCTTGCCCCTGAGCAAGTTTGCCAGTCTTGTTTACTCGCTGACGGGAGCGGTCAACCCCGTTGGCGTGGGGGTCAACTGCGCTGTGGTCAAGCCATTCGCAAACTTACTCAACAGCAGCCAGACCAGTATGAGTGCATGATGGGCTTTCGCATCGCCCAGATAGAATAGTTGAATTTCTCAGCAAGACCAAGCAACTGCGTTATCCTAAGCTCAAGTAACTATTAAAATTTAACCACAGGAGAACGCATAATGTCTTGGCGCGGGTCTACAACAGTTTCAGATCGGATTTTTGCTTCCTTGCCTTATTTGCTTCCTCTAATTGAAGTTTTTGTATTTGGTAGATATTTGCTCTCAGAGTTTCCACCACTACAACTACTGTTTCTGCCGCTTCTGCCATTGTTGAGAATTTACTATGGCGTGCGTTATGCAGGAATGATTATTTTCTTTGCTTTATTTTTGCTGGTAGTAAGAAACGAAAAAATTAGTCACTTTATTCGTTTCAACACCATGCAAGCAATCCTTTTGGACATCATTATCTTTTTGTTTAGCATCCTAACTGATGTTGTGGGACTAGTTCCCTCCGGTGGTTTTGCCATCCAAACTCTATCCACAACCATTTTTATTGGCATAGTGGGAGCAGTCGCATATTCAGTCATCCAGTCTGTAAGCGGACGTTATGCAGAAATTCCAGCGATTTCCGATGCAGTGTATATGCAAGTGCGTTAGAAGTTAACGGGCCACTATGGTGTTTTCCAGGCGACCAATACCTTCAATTTCTACGCGGACGCGATCGCCTGGATGCAAAGCACTTACACCCTCCGGCGTACCTGTAAGCACCAAATCACCAGGGAGTAGGGTCATCACCTGACTGATATAGGAAACTAAAACATCGGGGGAAAACACCATCCGATCGATACAGGCAGATTGGACTGGATTAGCATCGTCATTCACAAAAGTCTGCAATCTCGCTCCTGGATTTAATTCCCGCACAATCCAAGGCCCCAAAGGACAGAAAGTATCAAAACCTTTGGCTCGCGTCCACTGACCATCTTGTTTTTGTAAATCCCGCGCTGTTACGTCATTGGCGATCGTGTAGCCCCAAATTTTGGTTTGGGCTACCTCTGGCGTACATTCAAAGGCATAATCGCCAATCACTAAAGCTAACTCTCCTTCATAGTCAACTCTTTGTGACTGGCGAGGATACTTAATTTCCCTCTCAGATGGAATGATAGATGTAGGTGGCTTAAGAAAGATTAATGGCTCAGAAGGTACTGGAGTTCCCATTTCGGCTGCATGATCTGCATAATTCTTACCCACCGCCACAATTTTTGAGGGAGCGCAGGGAGCCAGAATTTGGTAATTTTCTGGTGTCAAAGTTAAATCAGTGGGTTGTCCTTGTAACCAGGGTGGAGCATCTAGCACCTGCACATTCAGGGATAGCTGTAGTAACCCATAGTAAATCTGTCCTTCTGGATTTTGAATCCGCACGTAGCGCTGCGCCATAACCTTGATGAATACCTTTTTTCTGCTTTTTAGTTGCTGTGAGCAGGTAGCAATCGTCAGTTAGCTGTTTAGCGAACCGATTGAGCCATGAGCAAAAAAGCGATCGCTACTAAGATGCCCTTTAAAGAAAGATACCCCTTAGCGAACCTGATAGCTCGATCGATCTTGTTAAACAAATATCAGGATTGCCTCCCAACCTAGTTTTCATTTAGGGACATCCAAAAATCTAAACTTCGGCGATTTGGCTAATGATTCAAATTGAAAACTGGTAAGATTATAGTTCCTTGTTGCTTCAGATGTTGATTAATACTGGCTTTTTCAATAAAGTTAGGTATAAATTAATATCAGCAGCCACTTTTGTCCATGAGGAAACTGAAAAATATGACTACAAATTACGAAACAATGTACATCCTCCGTCCTGACTTGGGAGAGGAACAGGTAGAGCAAGCAGTTACTAAATATCAGAATTTGCTTCGCGATCAAGGCGCTGAGGAGATCCAAATTCAAAATCGTGGTAAGCGCCGTCTGGCTTACGAAATCAAAAAACACCGGGATGGCATCTACATCCAATTAAACTACAGTGCGCCTGCAACTGCGATCGCTCCCTTTGAACGCGCCATGCGTTTGAGTGAAGAAGTGATTCGCTATTTGACAATTAAACAGGACATTGAAGAAGAAAAACCCCCTAAAGAGGAAAAAGAAAAGCCTACTAAAGTAGCTGCAACACCTGCAACAGTTTAAGATACTGAGGATTGGGGACTAGGAACTAGGGAAGAAACTAAATGTCCAATCCCCACTCCCATTCAATAAAATTTTGTCTTTTTCTTTTTTCGTCACTTGTTTGGGAATGCTAAATTAACAAATACTTGCCAAAGGTAGTACTCCCGCAGTTATACCTAAGAGTGGACAAGATTCTGAATGGGAGCTTTAAGCTACTGTGAGCCAATCTGATACACCTAATATTCAAGTTCTCTCGACGGAAGTATCGCAGCTACGCCAAGAGCTGCAACTTCGCGATCAATTAGTGCAACAACTATCTCAAGAACTCTTCCGCCTGGTAAAGGGTAACACTAGTTTTATGCCCCAGCAGCCGGAATTTGAACGCGATCTGACTCAGTTACACGCTTTACAAGAACAACTTCAAGCTGTGGAACAGCAGGTGGCGTTCTATCAAGAGCAAATTACAACTCGTGACTCCGAAATTTATCAATTGCGACAGTCAGTTCAAGAACTTACCGATCGCACTCGGATGTTAGAGCAAGTAGTACAAGAGTTGCCTCAAATTTACCGTCGGAAGTTTGAGGAGCGGATGACGCCAGTGAGAGAAAAGGTAGCAATGCTACAACGGGAAAACCGCCAACTGCAAGCAGAACTGCAAAGTGTGAGTTACCGTTTAGCACTCAAGACTCGCAATGCTAGTCACAGCGGTATTGATTTACCAAATTTTCCCCGTCCAGCATCCGAACAAACTAATATTTCGACTCCCCAGAATGCCTAAAATTACACTTATGGTGGAATCTAAGAGGTAAGAAATTGGTGCATCAAAGCATCTTGGAGGCATCCAAGTAGTAGATCGAGGCAAAAATAACTATAAAGTTAGAAATAACCTAAAAGCTGAAAATCTAACCTTTCTTACCTCGTGCTTCCTTTCACTAGTTACGTCCCATATAAAACAATTAGCTTAGAGTAATTTGCATAACCCTGTATTTAAAAGGCTGGGGAGTGTCACGAATAGTTGCATTTGCTTCGATCGATTTTGGCAATTTCTGACTTTACTGCTTTAGGTAGATGACTTCCAATAATGCAATTTATACTACCTAGCTCAAAGACATCAGTTTCTCTCAACATTATTCTCTGGACAATAAAGAAAATCAGCCTGCTAGCACCAGACTGTTATCTTAAGAGAATGTGAAAAAATGCAAATATTGCTTGACTCCACCATCCTTCTTTAGGTAGATTTATTAGTTAGTCTGCTAGCATCAGACTGTTATCTTTGAGTTGGTAAAAATATCTTGGTAAGTATGAAAAATTTCAAACACTGTATCGAGTTGGGTAAGTTCTAAAATCAACCGTACAGGAGCTTGTACGTTGCATAGAACCAAGCGGCAACCACTCTGACGTGCAGCTTTTAAGCCTTTTACTAAAGGAACTAACCCAGAGCTGTCCATGAAGTTAACTTCTGCTAGGTCGATAACCCAGAGTTGATAAGCTTGAGGTACTACTCCAGCCATCTGTTGGCTCAAAGCCTTACCGCCTTCCAAATCTATGCTTCCTTGGGGTTTGAACAAAATCACTTGAAGTTCTTGTGTAAAAGCCATGAATTTAACAGGGTAATTGGAACACTTGACAAAAAATTGAAAAAGACATCAATACTTCTTCTCTTTCAACGGTGAAATGACTCTTTTACCCAGATATTTGGGCAATTGCAGTCCTACAGTTAAGATAAATTAATTCAGTATCCATGTCGTATAATTTGTGATAACTTTCATCAATATAGGCATAAGCGCCTAACAATTTCGGTATCAACCGTATCTTTTACAAGATTTTCATAATTTAAAGGGATATTTATAAATTTTCTATAAAATTTTTAATCTTTTTTTAATAAATTATGAACATGTGGTAAGAATCCCAAAAATTGTATAGTTAATAGTCAAAAGTTAACAGTTACTATAGACTAAAAGCTATGTATTAGTTTGATTGACACCCCACCCAAAAACAAGCAAAAATATAGTAAAAGTAAAAATTTGTAAAGACGGCGGTGCGGAATGTCTTTAGAGCTGATTTCACTAGAAAATATCCAGGAAGTTGCTCATAATTACGGATATTGGGCAATTTTTTTCGGAATTTTGCTAGAAAATTTAGGCATTCCCCTTCCTGGTGAAACCGTGACCCTAGTGGGCGGGTTTTTAGCTGGCAGCGATGAACTAAATTTCTGGCTGGTTCTCGGTGACGCAATCATGGGTGCTGTCATTGGTGGTACTTGTGGCTATTGGATTGGTAGAGTTAGCGGTTGGGCTTTTCTGGTAAAAGTTGGCAGCATATTTCGGATTTCTGAAGTGCGGCTGCTGAGTATTAAAGATCAATTTAGTCAAAACGCTGCTAAAGGGGTGTTTTTTGGGCGTTTTTTGGCATTGTTACGAGTTTTTGCTGCACCACTAGCCGGTATAGCTGAAATGCCCTTTAGAAAATTCTTTTTATACAACTTTTTAGGAGCAGTTGCTTGGGCTAGTTTGATGGTGACATTAGCTTTTTTTGCTGGCAAAATAGTCTCTTTAGAACAATTGGTTGCTTGGGTGGGTCAATTTGCGATCGCAGCTTTACTAATCCTCGCTGCCTTAATTATTGTGCCCCTGTGGCTGGAGTCTCGCCAAGTTAAAGGTGCAGCAGAAGAGTAAGTCAAGCATAAACTAAGTCAGAAGTGAGGAGTGAGGAGTAAAGAGTAAAGTAAAAAGTGAATTTTTTTAACTTTTACTTTTGTATTTTGCTTTTTTAACTCCTAACTCCTAACTCCCAACTCCTAACTCTTAACCCCTAATCTGCTTTGACCAAATGCGAGTCGGTAGTCCCCAAACGTATATAAAGCCTTCAGCGGCTTTGTGGTCAAATTTATCCTCGGCTCCGTAGGTTGCCAAATCGGGAGTATAGAGGGAATTATCGCTCGAACGCCCAACTATTGTAGAGTTACCCTTGAACAACTTCACTCGCACAGTTCCAGAGACTTGCTCTTGTGTCTTTTGAATAAAGGCATCGAGTGCAACTTTGAGTGGACTGTACCACAAACCGTTGTAAACAATTTGGCTGTAAGTTTCTTCAATCCCACGCTTGTAATGGGTGACATCTGCCGTTAAGGTCAAGCTTTCTAAATCTCTATGTGCCTGAATTAACACCAACATCGCGGGTGATTCGTAGATTTCCCGCGATTTGATCCCCACTAGACGGTTTTCAATCATATCGATCCGTCCGATGCCATGATTTCCTACCGCCTGATTGAGTTCTTCAATTAGCTCAACTGGCTTTTTGGCTATACCGTTGAGGGTTGTAGGAATACCACCCTGGAAACCAATTTCGATGTACTCTGGCTCGTTGGGAGTGTGAGCGATCGCTTTGGTCATTTCATAAATTTCTTCTGGTGGCTCAAATGACGGATCTTCGAGTAAACCAGCTTCAATACTACGACCAAGCAAATTCTTGTCAATACTATAGGGAGAAGATTTTTTAACTGGTGAGGGAATACCAAACTTTTCCCCATAAGCGATCGTTTCCTCACGGCTCATCCCCCATTCTCTGGCTGGTGCGAGGATCTTCAGGTTGGGGTTTAAGGCAGTGACAGAGACATCAAAGCGAACTTGATCGTTGCCTTTACCGGTGCAACCGTGAGCGATCGCATCAGCACCATATTTTTCGGCTGTTTCTACTAATACTTTGGCAATCAGTGGACGAGCAAGAGCGGTTCCTAGAGGATAACGATTTTCATAAAGGGCGTTGGCTTGAATCGCTCCAAAGGCGTAATCTTTAACGAAGCTGTCTTTGACATCCGCCACTAGGGATTCACTTGCACCCGATTTCAGAGCTTTTTCTCTGATTGGCTCTAATTCATCTCCCTGACCTAAATCTGCTGCTAGGGTAATCACCTCTTCCACACCCCACTCCTGCTTGAGGTAGGGGATGCAAACTGAGGTATCCACTCCACCAGAATATGCCAGGACAACCTTTTTGGCGCGACCCATTAATTTCTCCAGTTAGGACAACAAAGAATGAGTCATTATTATATCTAAACTAATCCACGTATATTTTATTCATGCAACAACCTATAGAAGTCAAAATTACGGTTCACTCTCAATCCGGTTTGGTTAAGCTCTAAGCAGTATTGAGTAGACCCCTTGCACAAATGAAATGTAAAATTTGCCCACCCTACGGGATCTTGCTACATCCCCCAACCCCTTCTCCCAATTTTGCATGAATAAAAAGTCTAGTTAAAGAAAATTTTCTCAGCTTGCTGCGCGTAGCATTGACCGTAGAATAAGCCCCGATTATAAATGGCAAAAGGATTAGGGCGAGTTTAACTAAGTAAACTCACCCTGATTGGTATTTAATATTAACTAAGTTTTGAAATGCTTGTACAGGCTAAGGTTAGAGTATAGAGAAAATCTTACTTAGCTCAAATTGATATATTTAATGAGATTGTCTTACACTTTGTAACTTTTCGTTCTTGCGCTTGCGTAGAAACATACCACCTACAGCCAGCATACCTAATGTAATACTAGGCTCAGGAACAGATTTAGGGTCAAAACCTGTAAATTTGTCAGTTCCTAGATGGAAAGAATGGTTGTCGCTTTCAAATCCACCACCACCTGTTTGGGTAATGACAATCTTGTTGAAAATATCGTTGCTACTATCTGAGTAGAAGTGAAGGTAGCCATTTCCTTCACCGCCATGCTGTGATGCACGAATTGGAGCAACTGGATTCACATCCTCAGTTGAAAATGATTTGATTAGATTATCGCCATTGTAGAAGGAAAAAACGTTACCAGAACTAATAGCTCCCCAGTCAATACCGAAATAATTGAGGGAACTTGCAAGGTTAATTGTGACTTTATCGCCGTTGAAAACTGCCAAATAGTTCCCATTATTGACCTCACCATTTGCCCCAGCAGGTGCCCATACATCTGACCTCACACTGCTGGTTCCACTGTTATTCTCAAATGAGTATTTAGCAAAACCGGTGGTTGGTGCTTGACCATTATTGAAGTTAACAGTTGTCGTACCGGGAAGTTGAGTAAACTCAGAAAAAGCACCTTGGTCAGTTTCTCCATTAGGGCCTGCAATGCCAGTGGTTACTTGGAAGGATATAGCTTGGGCAGAACCTGCATAGATAAATGAGGAGATTGCAGATAGAGATAAAGCAGCGATACAAACAATTTTTGTAAGAGACATAATTTTGAAATTCTGTATTTTTAATTTTTGAAAAGTTCGTTGTGCGACTTGGATTCATTATGTAGTGTCTTCTAGAAGAAACAATAGGATGAAACTACTGGATTTGTATTTATTGAAAAATTCCTGGATTTAGCCAATAATTTGCCCTATTTTCGAATATAAATAAGTAGTTTCACTTGCCGTGAAAGTGGATAGGATATCTGTTCTTTATCTGAAGATAAAAAATATGTAAAGTTAGCCTGCATATATTAAGAATTTGTATCTTCAAATGTTGTCCTGATTAAGGATCGATCAAGATAACAAACAAAATTGTTTTAAATTCTTTGTTTGCTGGTAAATATAAATAGATTCGTGGTCATTGCTATTGGTTTTGAGATTCTTCCTTCGCTCTATTTACTTTTTCTTCTATAGTCAACTATGCAACCTGAGTGTTTTGACATAGCTATTAACATGAATTAAACTAAACTCTTGCAATCAACAAAAGAATCTCGATCGATGCATCCAACTGAAAAAGCTGTTGTCCCTACTCGCGTTATTGGTTTAATTAGTGGCACATCCGTAGATGGCATAGACGCTGCGTTGGTAGAGATTTCCGGTACAGAATTGGATCTCAAAGTTGAGTTGCTCGCCGGGGCAACATATCCTTATCCAGCCCAACTCAGAGAAAGAATATTAGCTGTTGGTGCAGGCGTTGCCATCTCAATGGCAGAATTAGCAGAAATAGATGATGCGATCGCCCAAGTCTTTGCCCAAGCCGCCCAAAATATTCAAATTGGTCATCAGCGCGCCACTCTCATTGGTTCCCACGGTCAAACGGTTTATCATCGACCACCCAAAGAGGGAGCAGGGGGAGCAGGGGAGCAGGGGAGTAGGGGGAGAGAAATGCTCACTACCCACGAGCTAAACCCTAGCTATCCGCTAACGTCACTGGGCAGTCCCTTGGGTTACAGTCTTCAACTAGGGCGAGGTGCATTAATTGCCTATCTTACGAACATTGCGACTGTGAGCAACTTCCGCGTTGCTGATATTGCTATTGGTGGTCATGGTGCACCTCTTGTTCCCAGGGTCGATGCTTATTTGCTCAGTCATCTCCAGGAAGGACGTTGTATTCAAAACATTGGTGGTATTGGCAATGTTGCCTATATTCCGCCTCGGCATGGAGACTGGCTCTTAAAAATTCGTGGTTGGGATACTGGCCCAGGAAATAGTCTGTTGGATCTAGCGGTGGAGCATTTAAGCAATGGTGCTAAAACTTATGATGAAGATGGTAATTGGGCAGCAAGTGGTACTCCTTGCCATCAATTAGTAGAACAATGGCTCAACCAAGACTACTTTCATCTACCGCCACCCAAATCCACTGGACGCGAATTATTTGGTGTGACTTACTTGCATCAGTGTTTAAAAGATGCTCAAGCATACCAACTCAATCCTGCTGACGTACTAGCAACTCTCACAGAACTTACAGCTGCTTCAATTTTTCATAGTTACCACACTTTTTTGCCAGAAATGCCACAACGAGTACTATTATGTGGTGGTGGTAGTCGCAATCTCTATTTGAAACAAAGGTTACAGTTGTTGTTGGGATCGATACCAGTCTCGACGACAGATGAAGTCGGCTTGAGTGCAGATTTTAAAGAAGCGATCGCTTTCGCAGTTTTAGCCTACTGGCGACATTTGGGTATTCCTGGCAACCTACCTACTGCTACAGGTGCACCTCAAGAAGTACTTTTGGGAGAAATTCACCAAGGTCAATTCTGAATGCTGAGTCAGGAACAATAAACAAGATAAAAAATTTCTTCATTCTTTACTCGCAACTCAGCACTCGTAACTTAGCACTGCTATAACTATAGTCTTGGCAGCACTCGAGCAAGACAGGGAACAAAAGGTGGCTCATACTTTTTTATTGGAACCAGGACGCTGGGCAATGGAAGGAAATTGGCTGGAACGTAATGGTATGCCAATTAGCGTCAAGGGTATGACCTTGGTCGCTTGGAATCGAGATAACTGGTTCACTATGGCCACAAAACTGATATTCCCAGGTAGCGATCGCTCTGAAATCTCTCTGCAATATAAGGGGCGGTTGCATGATGGAGAGCGTCAGTATACTTTTTTACTACAACATAATATTTTGGGGCAGGTTGAAGGCGAAGGCTGGATTGGTCTGGATACGATCGTACAGCGTTACTGGGTACTAGGCGATCGTCAGCGTCGTAGTGGCTTTGAAACCCTACACCGGATTTCGCAAGATACATATTACCTCAGTAGTGGTATCTTGGCTGGTCATTTTTTAACTAACACAATGGAAGCTAGCCTAGAGCGTCAGTCAGCTTAAAAGCAGTGCTGCTTCACCGCTTTGCTGTTCTTCTAAGCCAAACACCGCCGTTCAAAAAACTCTGGCAACGCACTGGTTTACCAACGCCTAATATCCTCCTGCCCAACTTTAACCACTCATCGTTTATTCTCACCGACCTACTGAGTTGTATAGTAAAAAAGAAACGATCGAATTATGGTCAGAATTTTAGTATTTTACCTAACTATGTAGTCAGGAGTTCAGTTTCGTGAATCCTAAAGTCTCCGTTATTATCCCTGCTTACAATACTGAAACTTATATTGGGAAGGCAATAGAGTCAGCCTTAAAGCAAACACTCACTGACATTGAAGTTATCATGGTCGATGATGGCTCAAGTGATAAAACTGTAGAAGTCGCTAAAAGTTTCAGCGATCGACGTTTCAAAGTGATAGTTAATCAGCAAAATCTTGGAGCGGCGGCTGCACGTAATCGCGCCTTCAGAGCAGCCCAAGGAGAATGGATTGCTGTACTTGATTCAGATGATTGGTATGCTCCCGAAAGATTGGAAAAGCTTGTGTCTCTGGCAAATAAAACAAATGCAGACATGATTGCTGATGATGTTTATTTGATCGAAGACGGTACAACATCTCCTTGGAGTACATTGATTCAAGAAAGTGGAGAATGTATAGATAAAATCTTCCAAATTGATATCGTTTATTTTGTAGAAACTGATGTCTATGGGCAACCAGGTTTGCATCTTGGCTTAAGCAAGCCTCTATTCAAACGAGAATTCCTGATTAAGAACGGCATCGAGTACGATGAAGAAATTAGAATGGGTCAAGATTTTTGGATTGACATGAAATGCTTAATCAAAGGAGCTAGGTTTTTTATTGAGCCAAAACCCTATTATTTCTACCGTTCACGCCCTGGTTCTCTTGTATATCAAAGTCAATTACCACGTCTAAATCAATATTGCAAAGCTACTACTTCTTTCATGCAACAAGACATTGTGAAAAAAAATCCTACTCTAATGCGTGCTCTATCTTATAATCTCTCAATCTATAAGAAAAATCTAGCTTATCTTAAAGTTGTAGAACCTATAAAACAAAAAAAATGGTTAACAGCATTCACAGAAATCAGGAAATATCCAGGTTTCTTTTATGATTTCATGTCCCGATTTAATAGTATTGTGGAACGTCGAATTCAATACTATGTGATGAATAATAAATCAACTTTCGATCTATATCCTAATCAACAGAAAAAACGAAAAAATAACACTTAGAATATAATAGGTTTACTAATAAATAATGCATCATTACATAGTAACAATTAGTTTGAAGGTTAAAAAGATTATTAGGTAATAATAAAATGTTCTAAAAGTATTGGGTGAATATAATTCGTTATTATATAAATTAAGCCTACCTTCGTGGACTAATGCGAATTGAAGGGTTTGTTAACCTACAAAGACAGGTAAGGTTTCGTGTAGCCAAACTAATGCCGTCTTCTCCCAACATAAACCAACGTCTTGTAGAGAAGAGGAGATGCCAAGAGTGATAGCGCATTAGTCAAAATTGGGCAAACTAAAACTACACCACAATTTTTGAATGCACTTGTCCTCCCAAACATTTACAACCTGCTTTTGGAGTCGAATTTTCTATGTCAGACCCCAACATTGGTCGCTTACTCAGCAAACGCTACCAACTCCAAGAGTTAATCGGTACTGGAGCAATGGGTCGGGTTTATCGTGCTAAAGATACATTGTTGGGAGGTGTACCTGTTGCGGTTAAGTTTCTGGCTCTATCAATCCAAAATGAAAAGATGCGATTGCAAGACCGCTTTGAGCGAGAAGCAAAAACCTGTGCTTTACTAGGGCAAAAAAGTATCCATATTGTCCGAGTTATGGATTATGGCGTAGATGACAATAACACCCCGTTCTACGTTATGGAATACTTACAAGGACAAAGCCTGAACAATATTATTCGCAAGCAACGATTACCTTTAGGAAGATTCCTCAGTATGGCGCGTCAACTCAGCCTGGGGTTACAGTGCGCCCATGATGGCATCCCGGTTGATGGCACTATTTGCCCAATTATCCATCGCGATGTCAAGCCAAGCAATATGCTGGTGATTCAAGATCCCAGTTTTGGAGAATTGGTCAAAGTTCTAGATTTTGGTATTGCTAAGTTATTACAGTCAGATGGCGACCATACAAAATTTTATTTGGGTACATTGGCTTATTCTTCTCCCGAACAGATGGAGGGTAAGGAATTAGACAACCGTGCTGATATTTATAGTTTGGGCGTCATGATGTTTGAGATGCTGACAGGCAAAATGCCACTGGTGGCACCAACTCACTCTTTTGGTGCGTGGTATAAAACACATCACTATCAAAAACCACGTTCTTTTGCTGAGGCTGCGCCTGGATTAGAACTACCAAAAGAAATTGAAAATTTGGTGATGAGTTGTCTAGCTAAAAGAGCATGCGATCGCCCTCAAAGTATTACTGAAATCCTCAGAGTTTTAGCATCTTTAGAAAAGCCTGAGCATACACGCAAAATTCAGCAAGCCAGCCATTCCCTCGTTCCTGCTACTACAGCTAGCACTGAGCTTGAACAAAAGACCAAAGCCGATTTACGGGTATCCTGGTCAAACGATGAAATCGCTCGTGCCATTTCTTGGCCCAAAAATAAACCAATTGCCGATATTGTTTTTCCCCAGCCCATTCATACCAATGGGGAGGTTTTACCAGCTTTGTGGGTGATGCTACCGCAAGAGGAAATTCAAAAACGCTTACTCTGTACACGCTATAACCAATTTCTGTTCATCTCTATCCCCCATCCCATGCTGCTATGGATTACTGTCATCTACAATCGCAAGCATGGCGCTAAATGGTTGCCTTATTACCTCGATCTCAAAACCAGCCTTGGTCAAGAAATTGCTCGGTTATTACAGCACACAGGTTACTACCGCCTCTTATTCTTCGCACGAGAAGCACCAAATCACTGTACCCACATCTTACTTTCTAGCGTCGCTTCTGCCCAGCGGCAACGACTGCAAGAGTGGGTCACAATGAGCAATACGTTGATGTCCTCTGCCGACCCGCAAATGAGTAAAAGCTTACTCAAAAACGAGTACGAAAAGATTAAGCCTCAGATTATAACAAAACTGGAAAGTATTGATACAGATTCTCCATACGATCTTTCCAGCTAGGCATAATTTCTTTATGTTACGTGTTTTATAGGTGGTCGCTCCAAGAATGTAACGTTTTATAAACAAAAGATATATAAAGATGTAACTTCTAGTTATATGTATAAAGAGTGAAATCACTAGCTGTTAAAGCAGTGGTATCCAAATTATCTCTAAATCTTCCTGTGCAAATATTCTAGTGGATTGTCAATTTACGCAGGTTTGATCCACCGCTAGACGAAACAACAAGAAGTTTGGCTAAAGCAAACAACAGATTTAGCCTGCAACGCTAAAGTTAGTCTAGACTCCAGCAGATATGGCGTAGACAATGTTTACTCATTCTTAGTTAATTTCGTGAATTGAACTTTTGTGCAATCTTGTGGAATTTAGTTATCGAAGTTGACGCCCCGGCATCCCCAGCTCTTTTCCTCCTTGGAACCAAGCAAGAGAAGGAGGTCGCCCACTGCGACATTAGAACGACTCTATGCCATAGTGGAACCGGAATCTAAGCCCCACTGATGCTTAAGAAGCTCTTGATAAGTTGCCTCGCGCACGACCATTTGCTCATATAGCTTGACTAAAAAATCTTTAGCTTGATCGTGGCTCATATTTTGTACCTGAGTAGCAAATGAGCAGATGCTGAATTGCTGTTCCAAGGATAGTTTCATTGGTTGATTCATAATTACTCCGAAAAAACAACGTGTAAAGGTGATATCGCTCACAGAAGTCCAAATGGGATAATATTTGGACTCATATCTGTCCAACATTTGTTCCTCCGTATTACGAAAGATAACAATTGTTTGACAGATTGCCCACATCCAAAGTGTGGACTTTTTCTGCTCTGATATATTGCACCTAATCCTACTGATATACCACCCAAGTCAGCTGAACCATATTCCGGAAAATAAGCTCTATTTGGTCTTAGATAGGTATAACTACCTCTTTAATTCATTCTGCTTTGCACAAATTTCTTTTAAAGAGAATATTTTGTGCTATGCAAAACCCGTCTTAGTCTTTGTGTTTAAAAAGCCTAAGATTGTGTCTCCGTAAGCGTGGAAGAAGCTTCGGAGGACGGAAATTTTAAGGAGGTTGGAGAATTAATGGTAATAAGCGTGAATTATAGTCGCTTTACCTTATTACGTGCAAGATGTCAATTTACCAATTTATACAAATTTAGCCTCTTTGGGTCATTTTAGAGGCTAAAAATATTTGTATCAAATTGTAAAAAGGAAAAATGCTCACGCTGAACAAATTACTGAGTATATTTACCAGATTTGTCCTTTGTCTTACCCTGCGGGAAGCCGCTGGCGCGTCTATGTCCTTAGTTATTTGTTTAAAGTTACTAAGCATCGACTAATGACTAATGACTATTTTCTTCAAGCGAGACGATGACAACTGTAATGTTATCGTGCCCTCCATGCTCTTTGGCAGCCTCAACAAGAGAGATGGCGGCTTTATCAAGCCAAGGACTATCTTGGAGGCAGTTAGCAATCTTCTGCTCGACAAGTTCTTCTGTAAGACCATCACTACATAACAGCAAGCGATCGCCAACTTTTACATCTAGTGGTTGCACATCAATTTGATGCAAGTCTTCGCGCCCCAAACAGCGCGATAATACATGACGAAAAGGATGTAATCGTGCTTCATCTAAAGTGATATCACCAATTTTGATTGCTCGTGCTACCCAAGTGTGGTCTTCCGTCACCTGTTCTAAGTGCGACTCGCGGAAGCGATACAGCCGCGAATCGCCAACATGAGCGCACCAAGGCGACTCAGGAGAGCGAAAAATCACTGCTACAACTGTTGTCCCCATGTCGGCGCGTTCGGGATGATTTTGCTGATCCTGCAAAATTGCTTCATTGGCTCCCCACAAAGCTTGCTCTAGCAATTCTTGAGAAGACTTAGAAGTTTCCCAATTTGCTACTAAATACGCCTGAATTTCTCCAGTGGCAATGCGACTTGCCTCTTCACCTCCGGCATGACCACCCATACCATCGGCAACAACGAAAAATCGTCCTTCTGGGTCTATATAGTAAGCATCCTGATTATTAGAACGAATAAGTCCCGGATCGCTAAAACCCGTGAAATTAAGTTTCATAAATTTTTTGCAACAATTAATACATACGATCGTAACGGTCGAGGCGTAAAAGTAATCGGATCATGATCGCTGAAAGCGCCGCTGCAATTAAACCAGGCAGCAGTGCCAACCATACATAATCCTTAACCACTAAAATAGTAGCTGAAAGCGTAAAACCGCTGATTAACAGAGCATAGCTTATTGAGAGCTGAATACTGCTCTGTCGCCGCAGCAGGCGTTCAGTTTCTATAGACCGAACGCGCAAGCGCATATCTCCCTGCTCTAGCTTCTCTAATGTATCCTCTAATCTACGTGGTAGACCAAAGGCGGTACTACTTACCTGAGCTGCTTGGCGACTTAATTCGTTAAGAAAGCTATTCCCCTCAGAACCATTCATATCGGTCATAAGTTGCATTGCATACGGTTTGGCAACTTCCATAAAGTTAAACTCTGGATCTAAGCCTTTGCCTACCCCTTCTAGGGTAGAAAAGGCTCGCATCACAAAAGTGAAAGTTGCTGGAAATCTAAATGGCTGATTATAAGCTATTTCGTAAAGGTCGTCACTGATTGCTGCAACTGATTGATTTTCAAAGGGCTTATCCATAAAATGATCCAGCATATACTGGACGGAACGCCGGACTGGGCCCATATCATCAGTTGGGGCGATCGCACCTAAATTTATCAGAGATTGCACAACGCGATCGCCATCTTTTTGAGCAATGCCAAACAGTGTTTGCATCAATCCTTCGCGGATGTTGGACTTAATCCGCCCCATCATGCCGAAATCATAGAATATCAGAGCGCCATTTGCACTGACGGCAATATTACCTGGATGAGGATCGGCGTGGAAAAAGCCACTATTGAGTAATTGTAGTAAGTAGGCTTGAGCGCCTTGACGAGCGATCGCTTTTCGATCCAAACCTGCTGCTTCTAAAGCTTCGTATTGGCTAATTTTAATTCCAGGGAGATATTCCAAAGTCAGCACTCTGGAAGTGGCATAACGCCAGTATACTCTTGGGACATTCACCCAATCATAGCCACGAAAGTTACGGCGAAAAGTATCGGCGTTACGGCCTTCGTTGAGATAATCAATTTCTTCCCAAAGAATGCGGCAACATTCTTCGTAAATACCTAACCAATCTCGCCCCCGTCCCCATTTGGGATGGTTTTGAAAGTAGCGGGTAATTCCTTTGAGAATTTGTAAATCTATTTCAAATAACTTCTTTAGTCCAGGACGTTGCACTTTGACAACAACCAATTCCCCTGTATGTAGTACAGCTTTGTGTACTTGCCCCAAGCTAGCAGCAGCTAAGGGAATAGGTTCAAAATTATGGAAGAGTTCAGGAATTTTCTTGCCTAGTTCTTTCTCAACGATCGCTTCTACTTGCTCATAACTAAATGCGGGTACTTTGTCTTGTAACTTGGCTAGTTCTTCTACATATTCACCAGGGAATATATCAGCACGGGTAGAAAACAGTTGCCCAACTTTGATGAAGGTTGGTCCTAAATCCAATAGAGTATTGCGAATCCAGACTGCTTGGGTTTTGCGTCTTGCAGCTTGCTTTACATCAGTCACACCTCCCGGATAACTCCAAGATTTGTTGTATAGCCAAAGTTTGAACAGTAAGGTCAAGACAAAAGACCAAATGTCCACAAAACGCCGTTTGCTAGAGTATTTTTCCCGATTCCAACGGTATGCCTTCTCTGAATAACCTTGTTCCATATACTTTGTTTACCGTTGGTTTGCGACCGAATCACTTGGAAGAAAAGACACTCTGATTCCTAAACTATTTTTTTCTTAAATGTCCTTTGTCATTTGTCATTCGTGCATAATTTTTGACTAATGACCAATGACTAATGACTAAAATTTATGCAGAAGTTCGGCGATAATGTTGCAATTCTGTTCGTAACAGGGCAATTTCTGCTCGTAATTCGTCAATATCTGCTTGCAAGTCACCGGAATCAGAACTAGCTTGCCCAGTACTTGGGGTAGCTTGACCAGCATTAGCTGATTCTGCTGCCCGATTTGCCCGCTCTAGGACTTCTTCTGTAAACTGGCGTAACTGCTCTCTAGCTTCTGCATCAAATTTGCCCAGATCGCTCAAAGCATCGGTCAAGGCGACCTCTAAACGCTCATTAACTACTTCTGCTACCGCTCTGCCTACGAAAAAGGCTTGCACAAGGGGATTACTCATAAATTTTTGTTACGTTGCACCGCAAGAGAATTATAACTTGCCTGTATGCTTTGCCGCTTCTGTTGTTGAGGTAGAAATTTACATGAGGCGATCGATAAAGCGATCGCATTCCAGCAACTCTCGATAATATTGCTCTGGTGTACTTGGTAAATAATTTGTCATTTGCAAAGTTTGTTCCCTCAACTTGAAACCTTGGGTAATGTTAATCCGGCTGAGGAAATCGAGATCGTGGGAGATTACCCAAAGCGCTCCTTGGTAATCATTGATACCTACTACTATTTGTTCAACAGTTTCAATATCCAGGTTATTAGTTGGCTCATCGAGAATCAGTAGATCGATTTCTGAGATACTGATTATAGCAATCGCTAATCTTGCCAATTCACCTCCACTCAGTACAGAGGCGCTTTTGTAAACGTCATCATATTTAAAGAGAAAGTGTCCCAACTGTTGACGTAAAAGCTGATAGCTGAGATGAGGATTGGCAGCTTGCATATTTTCTAGAATTGTGTATTGGCGATTTACCAATTCGTAGGTTTGATCGAGATATACAGCTTTCATGGCTGGTGTGAGCAAAACCTCACCTGATTCTAAAACCGCTGTTTGGTTTTCCACGCCCAAAATTGCTTTGACCAAACTCGATTTACCAGAACCGTTTGCGCCGATAATTGCTATGCGATCGCCAGATGATATATGCAGTTGAATATTTTGAATCAATAGACGCTCTGATATCCTAAGATTTGCACCCTGGATATTAATTAGATTTCGGCGCTTTTGATTTTTTTCTTCTAGCTGAATACTCGTGACTTTGGTAGTTTTGACCTTTGTCTCTGCAACCTTTTGATTAGCCTTTGCTACTGCTGCTTCATGTTTCTTTTTCGCAGTTCCGGTAGACACCTCAGCTTTGGTTTTAATCAGTCCTGCTGCCATTCTATCAATACTACCATTCAGAAACTTGGCGCGACCGTTGCGACTAGATTGGGCTGCGCGTTGCTGTTCTTGCATCGCTGTGGCTTGGGTACGTTTGAGTTCCTTTCTGGCGGATTCGTGCGATCGCAATGCTACCTCTAACTCTATTTCTTTCTGTTCTCGATAGTACGAGAAATTACCGCCGTATATTTTCAAGCCAATAGGTGTAAGTTCCCAGGTAACTTCTGTTACTTGGTCTAAGAAAAAAGGCTTATGAGAGACAATTACATACGCACCTGTGAAATTTAAAAGAAAGTGTCTTAAGCTTTCTAATGCTTGCAAATCCATGTGATTAGTTGGCTCATCGAGCAATAATAAGTTTGGCTCTTGAGCTAAACCAATTGCCAAAAACAGTTTAGTAAGTTCTCCACCACTCAAGTTAGAGATTGATAAAGATAAGTCAATTTTGGTGTGGAATTGTGTTTGCAAAATATCGTTAATCTTCCACCAATCATCAGAGATAGAAATCAAAAATTTAAGTACTGTATCTGCTGTAATTTCTTGTTTGATAGTGCTGATTTGTGGCAAATAATAGACCATACCATGATGCAAAACTGAGCCTGTGTTGGGGCTGAGTTGACTTGCAAGTATCTTGAAAAGGGTTGATTTTCCTACCCCGTTGCGACCAACCAAAGCAATGCGATCGCCCGCGTCGATATTCACATGAACTTGTTGAAACAAAGTTCTATCTACGCTGAGGCCATAGGCTAAGTTCTCAGCTAACAATATTGATTTTTTCGGCATTATTCTCAAACCTCAATTCCCAAACTCCACCCGCGTGTTTCATAAAATTACAGGTAGATTAGACAAAAAAACTCAGCCGCAGACACTTGTCAAACGGTTCTATATAGATAGGAGTGATGACAATATTTTTATTGCATGACTATGTGAAGTAACCTTGTCAAACTAGTTGCGTTTATTCTTCGTTGACATTTGTTGCTTTGGCGCAACAGGTGTTCGATACTACTTCATTTCTGCTATCTCGTTGGAGTTGTGATGAGGTTTGATATTGACTACAGTTTAGCACGAAGGAATTTCGGAAAGTGAGAATGCGATCAGCTGTTTTTGCCAAGCGTTAATGTAGCGCAGTAAGCGATAGCTATGCCGTCAGAGCGGTCGCTAACTACCACAGTGGTAAAATAATTAATAACTACTTGATGCCCTATTCATTCTATGACCATTGCTCAAGAATTAGATTCTCAAGAAGGCATCTGCCAAGATGTTATATTTCCCCCGGGTGATTTATATAGTGACGAACCTCCCTTGGAAAGCGAACTGCATTTACGGCAAATAATCCTACTTTTAACCTGTCTGGAATGGTTGTGGCGAGATAGAAATGATTTCTATGCGGCGGGAAATCTGACTATCTACTACAGTCCCCGCCAACGCAAATCAGAATACTTCCGAGGTCCAGACTTTTTTGTTGTGCTGGGAACTGAACGTAAAACCCGTAAAAGTTGGGTAGTCTGGGAAGAAGATGGCAAATATCCAAATGTAATTTTAGAAATTTTGTCTAACTCAACAGCTAATACTGATAAAGGCTTAAAGAAAACAATTTATCAAGATACCTTCCGCACGCCCGATTATTTTTGGTTTGACCCTTACACACAAGAATTTGCGGGATTTCATTTAGTAGATGGCGAATATCAACCTCTACAAGCAATTGAACAAGGATATTTGTGGAGTCATCAGCTAGGGTTATATTTGGGAGTTGATGAAGGTTTATTGCGGTTTTTTACACGAGATGGGCAACTAATACCAACACCGGAAGAAACGGCAGAACAGGTACAGGAAAAAGCTGAACAAGCCGAACAAAAAGCTGAACAAGCCCAGCAAAAGGCTGAACAAGCCGAACAAAAAGCTGAACAAGCCGAACAAAAGGCAGAACGTTTAGCAGCAAAACTGCGGGAGTTAAATATCAATCCAGATACAATTTAGACCAGAGCTATTTCATTGAGGATAATGTTGCGCTAAAAACTTGTCAGCTTCAGTCTTATCTTTAATTACTCCATCCAAGGTAGCAGCAAGCATATCATCTAATATCTGCCGATATTGAGGCCCTGCTTTATAACCAAGTTTCTTTAAATCATTGCCATTCAGTAGTGGCTGCACATTAACCCAAACAGTTAAATATTCCCAAATCTGATGTCTAAGCGATCGCGGACTTTGCAAAGCAATTAAAATCAGCATTGGTAAATCATACTGTCGCAACAACTGTACTACTTGACTAGGACTTTGACAGTTAGGCAAAGATTCCATTACTTCAGTTTGAGCAGAAGCCAAGTTTTGCAAGCGTTTAATGCCATCTTCTTGCAATTGTAGATTTTTTGCTACTTTCGCCCGATATTGTGCTGCTAGATGGGCGATTAACGCTTCTAAACGCATTTCCCAATGAATGAGGGTTGGTTGCGGGTCAAATCGCCGCAAGCAGCGTTCTAGCAAACGTAATTGTCGCAGGAGTTCTGCGTCTAGCTTCAGGGTAGGATGGATGCATTGCAATGCCCCTAAGTTATCGAGTAACTGCAAAGCCGATTTCCAGTAGGGGGCTTCTAGGATGTGCTTTAATTCTGTTTTCAGTCGAGTTTGCAGGGCTGGAGTTCTGCTATTCTCTTGAGCAGTGCGATCGTAAACACCACTGTTGATGGCATAGCGGATAAACTCTTCAGTTTGCGGTTCTATCTGAAATCCGAGGCGCACGGCAAAGCGCACGCCACGAAAAATGCGGGTGGGGTCTTCGATAAAGCTATTGGCGTGTAAGACCCGAATTTGTTTAGCTTGTAAATCTAGTAATCCACCAAAAAAATCGAGTAACTCACCAGTACGAGGGGAAGTCAGGCGCAAGGCGAGGGCGTTGATGGTAAAATCTCGGCGATACAAATCTTGACGAATGGAACTCGCCTCAACTTCTGGATTTGCCGCTGGATAAGGATAGAATTCTGTTCTAGCCGTAGCAATATCGACCCATAGAGAATCTAATTCTGGGTCTTTGTGCCACAACAAAGCCGCAGTTTGAAAAGCCCCGTGGATTTCTAAGCGAGCCATAGGGTAAAGTTGTTGGAGTGCTTTGGCTAATTCCACACCAGCACCGACATCTGCTGATTTATGAAAGCCATCAACCACAAGATCGATATCTTTAATCATCAAAGTGCCCGCTACTGCTTCTGTTAATAGCAAATCCCGCACCGCACCGCCCACTAAATAAAGATGCCAACCCCGTTTTTCTGCCTCTTGCGATGCTGTAGTGAGTAATTGCCACAGTTGCGGAGCAAGGCGATTTTGCAATTCAGTTCTGAGAGGAATTTTAAATTTTGTTAGCGCAGCGTTAGCGAGTCCGTGAGCGTCATTTTGAATTTTGAATTTTTGCTCTCCCTCTTGGTCTTCATCCCATTCTTGATGTAATTCCCGCAAGACATCAGTACGGGTAACAATACCGATTAACTGCTCGTTTTCCAATACTGGTAAGCGTCCGATATCATAAGTGACCATCACCGACTCAATTTGTGGCAATGTCGTATCTGGTGTAATCGTTTTGAGATTCTTGGTCATGTATCCCTTAACTGGCGCATGACTAAATCCGTGGTGTAAGGCGATATCAATATCCCGTCGCGAAATAATACCTACTAGTTGCCCTTGAGTATCAACTACGAATAAACCAGAGTGTCCATAGCGTAATAAAATGCGCTGGGCTTCGGCAATTGTGGTTTCAGGCAGAATCGTGCGAACAGGAGAGGACATCAAGTCCCTAGCAGTGAGGGGATGGGGAATTTGTGCTTTTACCCCGTCTAGGAGTTGTTTTAATATTGCCTCTGAATCAACTCCTCTTAGGTTTAGCGATGCGGCTTGTGAATGACCCCCGCCACCTAGAAGTTGGAATAATTGGTTAAGATTCGTTTTGGGAATTTGCGATCGCCCAATTACAGTTAAGCGTGAATTCCCTTCATCTAAAGGATACTCATTAGCCAATAATAGGGCATCAATTTCGGTTAATTCCACAAGTTCCGAAGCTAGGCTCGATAGCCCCGGCACAAAAGCCTCAGTTTTCAAAGTTACCCAAGCAACCGTATATCCATGTAGACAGATATCTTCTAAACTTTCCAGTGCCTCAGTTAATAGCTGCTGCAATTGCGGTGATAATCCGGGGTCACGGTAGGTGGAAATTACTGATAAACTAGCCCCTTGTTGCATCAACCAAGCCAAAGCTAAAGCATCCCGTGGTGTGGACTGGTCATATGTCAAAGAGCCAGTGTCAACGTGGATACCCAAAGCCATCACAGTTGCTTCAGCAGGAGTCAAGGAAATTTGCTGTTGTTGCAATTGCTCGACGATTAAAGTTGTGGTTGCTCCTACTGAGTCAATATGCGATCGCGTGGCGGGAATATCTGATTCTTGTCCTAAGTGATGGTCATAAACTATAATCTCTTTTAGACTAGGTAAATCTAACCACTGGGCAGCTTTACCCAAGCGATCGCGCTGTTGTGTATCCACCACAGTCAGAGAGCGAATTTTTTCTGAATTCACCGAACGGCGTTCAATCAGAGGATATTCATCCCGATGCAATGCTAAAAAATCCCGTACAGTAGGATGAGAGCCGCCGGGGAGCACAATCTTGCTTCCCGATAGTAGGCGCGTTAACCCTACTGCTGCTCCTAATGCGTCAAAATCTGCTGTGGTGTGGCAAAGAATTAAATCCATAGTTAAGAGTCATTAATCACTTGTACTTAGACAAAGGACAAATGACAAAAATGTTGCAATTTCTGCTAGCTTAAAAATAATAAGAAAGTGTCAGTGTCGCCCTTTAGGATATTCTATCCTTAGTATTTCGCTGTATTGGGAGAAGCAAAAATGACCATAATATTCCAATTTGCCTTGATAGGTCTAGTAGTGTTGTCTTTTGTCCTCGTTGTAGGCGTTCCGGTTGCTTATGCCACTCCCCAAAATTGGAATGAATCTAAAAAACTCCTCTGGGTTGGTTCTGGGGTCTGGATTGGTTTGGTGTTTTTAGTTGGTTTGTTAAACTTTTTTGTCGTTTAGGCGACGGCTTCGCTCTGGCGCAGGCACATAATATAAGAACTAGAGGGGCAGAAAAGCCAAGGTCAAAGGTTAAGGGAAACAAAGGATTTTTTCTTTTTCCTACTAACTTTATTTTGACCGCGCTTTCCTGCTCCTCTACATTTAAATAAGAAATGTATATTTGGCCAGAAGTATAGTTGATAAAGAGGCAGTCATGGCAGTTTTCGAGGGAACTTTTACCCAAACGGAGCCTTTGCGGTTTGCAGTGGTGATTGGTCGATTCAATGACCTAGTTACCGGAAAGCTGCTAGAGGGATGTCAAGATTGTTTAAAACGCCACGGTGTAGACCCTAATCCCCAAGGTAATCAGGTGGACTATGTTTGGGTTCCGGGAAGTTTTGAGGTACCTTTAGTAGCTCGCCAATTAGCACTTTCCCATCGTTATGATGCTGTAATTTGTCTTGGCGCAGTCATTCGAGGACAAACACCCCATTTTGATTACGTATCCTCAGAGGTTTCTAAAGGCATTGCCGCCGCTAGCTTTCAAACTGGGGTGCCAGTCATTTTTGGCATTTTGACAGTAGATACTATGCAGCAAGCTCTAGAACGGGCAGGCATAAAAGGTAATCATGGCTGGGATTACGCCCTGAATGCCTTAGAAATGGCTAGCCTGATGCGACAACTGCGTTCTAACCTAGCAGAGCCATATTCTCGTAATAGCCAGTCTCTGCCACCTTCTTTTCCAAGTGCCAGCGTTGGCAATTTAACTTTGGAGTCAGAAGAACTCGGCTAGTCTGTCATTAGTCATTTGTCCTTTGTTATTCACTAATGACAAAGGACAAATGACTAATGACCAATGACTAAATTAGGGGGTTGACAATTACAGATAAATCTGAGATATTGATATTTGGGTGATGATCGCGGGTATAGCTCAGTGGTAGAGCGTCACCTTGCCAAGGTGAATGTCGCGCGTTCGAATCGCGTTACCCGCTTCCAACTAAAACCTCTTGAATTTAACAATTCCAAGAGGTTTAGTGTTTTTAAGGTGCGTTGAAGTGTTCGTAGATTAGCTCTGCACTCTTGTAAACTACTCCGAATGTGGACAGGTCAGTTAAAATTAGCCACAATCTATATAATATTTGGACAAAGAGTTAGACACTAAAATAGATGTTTTAGCAATTCCCGATTTGGAAACGCTTTTGAACTTCAAGGAATATAGATTGGACATGATGCCGATCTAACCTTGATAACTGATTGTAATATATAGTGACCCAAAGGGAAATTAGCGGGTTTGTTGATGCGTGTTGTTTACGAGTGCGGCCTTCCCAAAGGATTTGCTTTAGAAGCGATCGCCACCTATGCTTAAAATTGTATCAGGTGTGTCAGCAGAATAAATCCCCAAAAACGCAACCACATTACCTTGAAAGCGACAGATGAAGAGAAGGAAATTTTTAAACAAGATTGCCAGCTACGGGGAAAGATTAAAAATAGATAACTCCGTACTGATTTGGCAATTAGTAGGATACTTAAAGTTAGCTGCATCTACTGTTGGTAATCAGGGCAATGTTTGCATCACCTTTTTATGTATATAAAGACAGAAGCCTCTAAGGTGTTTACCAAGGCATTATATTCTTGTAGTTCGTGTAAAACACGCTCAAGTTATTAGAACGCTTGTGCAATCTCAAAAACCCGAAAAAATCGATTTCAATACCGAATACCCCTGTCCCTGTCGTCGCCGGGGTCAGTTAATTCCGATTACGCTGACAGAAGCATTTGGTTGCGATCGCTGTCAGCAAATCTTTGTTGTAGAAGATAATGGTCATGTCCTAGAACAGCTTTCCACCACCTATCCCTACAAACGGGCTTGGCGTTGGATGGGAAATAGTTGGCATGTTGTCCATCCCCGCTTGGGAGAAAGCTATTTGCCTATAGCGCTGGGGATTATTTTCGTGCTAGTGATTATATGGCTGCCATTAGCACTGCGATTGGCAAATGGTTCCAGCATTATTGCTTGGGCAATGGTGGCGGTGCTATTGGCTATTTTACCAGCACTAATGGTCTGGCTTACCTACAGACGTTAACTCAATGACTGTTGAATTGGATGACCACCCCGAACCGATTACTAGTGCCCAACGAGCCTATCAAGCTTCCCTAAAGCTGGCGCTCACAAAGGGAGCAGACCGAAGTCGTGCAGTATTGGCAATGGCAAAGGCGATTGAGCGCTCATTTGACGACATTCTAGAAGCCAATACCTTGGATTTAGAAGCCAGTCGGGAAATGGCAGTGCCTGAATTGATATTGGACTGGCTGAAGCTGACTCCCACAAGGCTAGAGATGACAGTGGACATTTTGCAACGGTTGGGGGAATTATCAGATCCGCTGCGACGCGTCAGAACCGCTGATTATCAACTGGAAGATTCCCAGAGTTATACCCAGTTAATGCCCTTGGGAGTGATTGGATTTATTTATGAGGCATTTCCCGATTTAGGGGCGATCGCAGCGGGTTTTTGTATCAAAACTGGTAATTGTATAATTCTCAAAGGCAGTACCGAAGCCAGCCATTCCAACGCCGCTATCGCTGAGGCACTGCAAAATGCGATCGCAGAAGTTGGACTAGCTCCGGGCTGTCTAGAACTGATTACAGCAGAACATGGGGCTTCGATTCGGGATCTAGTCACCCAAGACCAGTACGTGAATTTAGTTATTCCCTACGGGCGTTCTAGCTTAGTGCAGCAGGTAGTCCGACAGTCAACTTGCCCAGTTCTAAAGTCGGCGATGGGTAACTGTTACCTCTACTGGTCGCTGAATAGTAGCTTAGAAATGGTGCGCTTGATGATTCTTAATAGCCATCAAAGTGAACCCGATCAAGTCAACGCCATTGAAAAAGTACTAATTCATCGTCAAGCCTTGCCATCATCTTTAGCAGTTCTGTGGAACAGCTTGATGGAAAAAGGCTTTGAAATTAAAGGAGATGCAGAACTAGTACAAGCCTTTCCCCAGTTGCAGCTGGTAAAAGAAGGCGAATGGGGAAACCCTTATTTAACGAGGACAGTAGCTTTTAAACTGGTGGATAGCTTAGAGGGTGCGATCGCTTGGATTAATGAATATAGCAGTGGTCATGCTGACTCCATCGTGACTGAATCCTACCAGGAAAGTCGGCAGTTTGCGTTGGGAGTTAACAGCGCCTCTACCTACATCAACACTTCCCCGCGTTTTTCCCGCAACCCTTCGCGGGGAGATTCAGTATTTCTCGGTATGTCTAATCAAAAAGGTCATCGCCGGGGATTTATCAGCCTGGAAACTTTGACCACCGTTAAGCACATTGTTCAGGGAAATGGCAGATTTTAAATAATTCGTAATTTGTAAAGTATAATTCGGAATTTTGAAGTAAAACTATCTCAAATCACTGTGGATTCCGAGAGTGGTGACGCGGATACTTGCTTGTAGAAGATTATAAAATCTAAATTATTGCAAGCATCTTAACAAAGTTTTGCGCTTTGTCCCATTTTTCACGTAGCTCGTCCGTGTCCGCCCTACCAGAACTGCTGGGGTATCCCCATACCTGAGCTGTAAATGTACTGCCTCCAATCCAAACAAATAGTCTCTGTCCGTCCGAGCTAATTGTATGACAATCAATGAATGATAAATTAGTTATGAGGCGACAAAGTTCATGTCCTGTCTGAATGTTCCACACTTTAATAGTTCCATTTTCTCCGCTACTACTAATTAATAAACGTCTATCTGGGCTGATATCAACATCAGGAATAAACCTTGATTGGGTATTAATTGTGCAAAATACCTGTTCTGTCTGCCAATCCCACAATTCCAGAGTAGTATTATAGTTTTTGTCACTGGCATAAGTGACCAAGGTTTGTGAGTTTGAGTATATGGAAAAACGGCGAGGAAGATATTCAGGTATCTCAATAGAGGAATTTTCCTCTATTTGATGAATATTCCATAATACAAAAATATTAGCATCACCAGTACTGACAAGTTTTTGACCATCTGGACTAAAAGAAACAGCCCAAAAGTTTTCCGCATGATGACCGGTGGTAAAGATTTTCTCCCCTATTTTGAGATCCCACACTTCAGCACAATCATTAGAATGCGAAAGTCCTAATATTTGGTCATCTGGAGCGAAGATAACTTGAGTAAATTTCGTTGGGTTTTCCTGCTTCCATGTGTTAGTTACTTGTTGTGTCTGAATATTCCATATTTTCACTATTCCATCATTATCATCAAGAGTTACTGAGACTTCTTTATCTACATTAATAAAAATATGACCAATCCCAGGAACTTGATCTGTATACCTCTCAATAGTAAAAAGATACTCAAAAAATAAATAGGGGTTGTATGCCTGTAATGCCAGTTTAGCTCTTGGCTCTGTACTTTCCTGAAGTAGCCAATAAGCTGCTTCTTGAACATCAACCTCTGAGTTCTGTAAAGCTTCAATAATCAAGTCTAAGCCAGCTTCCCCATACTCAAAAGCATCTAGAAGGGCATCAATTTTTTGTTCAACCCTTCCATACGCCAGCAATTGCTTAACTCTTTGAATCCCTCCCAAAACTGCATCATTAACTGTCATAAATTCTTTACTATTTTGGTGCTGGGTCTAAATCTGCCACAAACTTCTCCTAGTTTCAATACCCAATCCCCTAATTCAAATTTAAACTTAACAAAATCTTAATTTCTACTTGATCCTGGGTTGATAGGTTGCTTGTGTTTGGTTGAGCAGCAATTAGGAAACAAGTCAAATCAAGCCATTATTTGTGCTTTTGGCAATTGACCCTCCTAAATGCCAACTGTATTTACATCTAAGAAGGGGTGAATATGGAACTTATGGATGGTACGCGCCTGCTAGCAAATCAGTGCAAACGGCGGAATTTTTTGTTGGGTGCAGGATTCTTAACAGGGTTAACAATCGCTAGCCAATGGCATCCGGTATTGGCTAACTCAAGGTTTTCTGGCTATCCGTTCAGTCTTGGTGTTGCCTCTGGCGATCCTTTGCCGGATGGTGTTGTTATCTGGACACGACTGGCTCCAAATCCACTCTCTGGAGGTGGAATGCCACTCGTAAATGTCCCAGTGCGGTGGCAAGTCGCCCTTGATGAAAACATGAAACAAGTTGTGCGGCGAGGAACAGTACTAGCAACACCAGAGTTAGCGCACTCAGTCCATGTTGATGTCCGTGGGCTAAACCCTGAGCGTTGGTATTGGTATCAATTTCAAGCAGGTAAGGAAGTTAGCCCCATTGGACGGACTCGTACAGCACCAGCATCTTATAGTTATACCCAACAGCTGAACTTTGCTTTTGTCTCCTGTCAAGACTGGCAAAATGGCTACTATACGGCATATAGGCATTTGGCTGAGGAAAATCTCGACCTTGTGGTTCATCTGGGTGATTACATCTACGAATACGGGCCACAGTCTGGTGGGCCCCGCCAGCATAATAGTCCAGAAATTATCACTCTTAAAGACTACCGCGATCGCCACGCCCTCTACAAAACTGACCCAAATCTTCAAGCTGTTCATGCGGCTTTTCCCTGGATTGTCACTTGGGACGATCATGAAGTTGACAACAACTACGCCAACTTAATTCCCGAAGACAATCAAACCCAAGAGGCTTTTAGAAAACGGCGAGCCAATGCTTACCAAGCTTACTACGAACACATGCCTCTACGTCAGTCTTCATTGCCCAAGGGAGTAGATGCGCTGCTTTATCGGCGATTGACTTTCGGTAATTTAGCTGAGTTCAATGTGCTAGACACGAGGCAGTATCGCACTAACCAACCTTGTGATGATGGACTTAAGCCTCGCTGTTCCCAAGCTTTTGATACAAATGCTACCATGACAGGCTCAGAGCAAGAACAGTGGCTACGAAAAGGGTTAGATCAATCGCGATCGCGCTGGAATGTGATTGCTCAACAGACTATGTTAGCCGAGTACAATTTCAATAGTAGTCCAGGTGTCGGTGTCTTCAATGTGGATCAGTGGGACGGTTACGTAGCTGCACGTAATCGGCTTTTGAGTTTTCTCAACCAGCGCCAACCCTCTAATCCAGTGGTAATTACTGGAGACATCCATTCTAGTTGGGTACACGACCTAAAGCTTGACTTTAATAATCCAAACTCACCGACGGTAGGTACTGAGTTCGTAGGAACTTCAATTACCTCTGACTTTCCCACCTCATTCATCGCTCCATCTCAAGCAGCCCTAATTAATAATCCCCATACTAAGTTCTTTGATGGTGCTTACCGAGGATACGTCCGCTGCAACCTGACTCAAAAACGCTGGCAAAGTGACTATCGCGTTGTATCAAGCATCGTTGATATGAATGCCTCAGTCAAAACCCTAGCTTCCTTTGTAGTCCAAAACGGACAACCAGGGGCACATCTAAGTTAAGCAAATCTCATAACCAATCAAACAAACCCTCCAGATTCTATTTGGAGGGTTTCAATATATTAAATATGATTTCGACCATAACAATATCTTAATTCAGATATTTTTATCCCACATTTTGCGAATGTTCGGATATAGCAATGCTATCTGAGTTACCAAAACTGCAAACAGACTTAAAAAAGGCGGCAGATATGAGAAATTCAGGTGGAGTGTAGACTATTCAAGTGGGAAGCGATCGCCTGTTAAAGCTTATACTGAATCAATTTTACTATAGAGTTATTTTGGCATTTATTTGCAATACTTAACTAACTTCTAATTAACAAAAGTAAACATAGATTAAAAATAATAACTAACATCATAATTTATTAAGTTCATCAGACTAAATTGAGAGTATGCTGAATAGTTGAAGTCTAGTTGAAAGTTTAAGTGACTAAGTGCAAACAAACTTAAACATTTGTTTAGTTTTTTATCTTTTGCCATTTGTTTGAGTGTTAAATACTAAAAAATAAAGTTTATTTGTGCCAACTTACTAATTAGGTTGTCAAGCAAGGTGGTGAAAATCCGACCAGAGCCAAGTACCAACAGCGAAAACAAAAGTAAACTTCACAAAAATTACGTAAGATGATCAGAAGAATTTTGCTGGCTGTATCGGGATTGGGACACGCAGAAGAAATGCTCAAAACCCTGAAAGAAATCCCTTCAATTCAATCTGCAAAAGTTACGATTTTGCATGTTGTTCAAGCACAAAATGCTGCTACTACCATGACAACTAAATGGGAAAATGGGGGTAAAATTCTGGCGAATGCTATTCAAACTTTGAACTTAGATCCTAGCCAAGTTTCTTCAATTTTGCGTGAAGGCGATCCCAAAGATGTGGTTTGCCAAGTTGCTGATGAAATGGACGCTGACTTGATTATTATGGGTTCACGCGGACTGAAGCGACTGCAATCGATTTTATCGAACTCAGTCAGTCAGTATGTTTTCCAGCTATCTTCTCGCCCCATGTTGCTGGTAAAAGATGATATTTATGTTAAAAGAATTAAGCGAATTATGGTGGCAATAGACAATTCTGATTCAGCAAAAAATTGCTTGAAATTGGCATTGTTTTTACTGCGAGATATTCCAGGTGGCGAATTAATTTTGGCAAATATTAGTACAGATTTCGGCGGTAAAAAATCAGAAATCACCCAGGTTAATTCCGACAAATATCCAGTTTTAGCGGCTGCTGTTGCAGAAGCTCAGAAACAAGGCATTCAATCTCGTTCTTATATCAGCAGTGGAAAACCTGGTGAAGAAATTTGTCGATTGGCAGAAGAGTTGAATATAGACTTATTATTGCTCGGTTCTCCAGATCGTCGTCCATCGATCGCTAAGAGTTTTGTTGATATAGATCGGCTCATCGGATCTTCCTTGTCTGACTATGTTCGAGTCAATGCCACTTGTCCGGTATTGTTGGCGCGGACAATCGCTTAAAGTAAACAGTGCTGAGTATAATAATTGTTGTAATAAAATAGTAAAGAAGTAAGATTTGTCTCGTCTTTACTATTCAGCACCCAGCACAGGCTACGCTAACAGCACTAAATTGATAGTTGATAAATAAAAACCCCTACACTATTGGTGCAGGGGTTATTTATTTTATACACGAACTCTTAACTATCTTTTCCACCTTCGCGGCTAGCAGTTTGGATGTAAAGAATTAGTAAAAACACGGCGGGGACTAGTACGAACAAAATGCTCGCTATGAACCCCAGGTCATTAACTTGCATGGCAAGAAAACCTCTCTTTAATTTCCAGTCAACAACATTAGGATAGCATTATCGATGACAGAGTTATACCAATTCAAAATTCAAAACTTGTACTGAGCTTGTCGAAGTATTCAAAATGTCCGCGTAGCGTCTCGTAGAAAGGAAACTTAATTTTGGTAAGTATTTTGACTACTGACTGGATACATGACAGATTTGAGAACTTAAGGCTTCGTGACTACGCTGACTGAGCCATTCACTAAAGTTTGACAGGCAAGGCGGTAATTTTCTGGCTTTTTCTTGAATTTCCGGTTTTCTACTTCTGTGCGAGGGGAAAGATTTTCTAGTCCTTCGACTATCTCCACAATACAAGTACCACATTGACCATTACCACCGCAATTGGTCATTTTACCAATAAATGTATATATATCAATGCCATTTTGTATCGCCTTGAGCCGGAGATTAGCACCATCTGCTGCCACTACTTCTTTATTTTCTTTAACGAATTTGATATTACCCATAACTGATTGCTCCTTGACTGTAAGCTTGGCTTTCAAGGCTTCATATTGACATAGCTTGTATTAACATCTTATTTATTATAAGAATTCATTGCAAAATATTAATAAATATTAACTTTATCAAATACGATGCTACAAAAAAATAGGACAGGTAGTCTACCTGTCCTATAAATTGAAAAATAGATTAACTTATCTAAATCCCACAGCTGCTTGCCAAACAAAAGCAAGCAACAAGAAGAATACCGGGATGACTGGGAGAACGTCTACCAAAGGATCGAAGATTTGGTAAGCTTCTGGCAGTTTTGCTAATAAAAGTGCTGCTTCCATGTTTGTTTAAATCCACCTATCCAACACAGCTTTCATAATTGAGAAGTATCTTAACATGGTTTGAGTCTCAATCATTGGTCAATAGTCATTTGTAATTTCACCCTCATCTGATGCCGATTCAGATGAGTTGAGCCAATGACCAAATTCTGCAACAAAGCGATCGCTCAATATTGCTTCTCTAATTTTTTGCGTAAAGCGAATTAGTTCGGTAATGTTGTGAATGCTCAACAAGGTATAAGCCAAAATTTCTTGCGATCGCACTAAATGAGATATGTAAGCACGGCTAAAATTTTGACAAGTATAACAGGGACAAGTTTCATCTAATGGCGTAAAATCTTCACGAAACTTAGCATTTTTTAAATTCCAGCGTCCGCCTTGGACTATCGCTGTACCATGTCTTGCCCAACGGGTGGGAATGACGCAATCAAATAAATCTATACCAGATGCGATCGCGATCGCCATTTCCCGATAAGTACCCACACCCATCAAGTAACGCGGCTTTTCAGGGGGTAGAAGCGGTGCTGTCACTTTGACAATCTCAGCCATCAATTCTGGCGGTTCTCCCACACTCACGCCACCAATGGCATATCCCGGCAAATCCAACTTAGCCAAAGCTTCCGCCGCACGGCAACGCAAATCCAAATACACGCCCCCTTGCACAATCCCAAACAACGCCTGATCGCTGCGTTGATGAGTTGTTATACAGCGTTCTAACCAGCGGTAAGTGCGCTCAGTTGCAGTTTCAACCTCTTGGCGAGTCGCTGGGTAGGGCGGACACTCATCAAAGGCCATAATCACATCAGCCCCCAAAGTATTTTGAATCTCAATGGAGCGCTCTGGTGTTAAGTTAATAATTTGTCCATCATGAGGTGAGCGAAAAGTTACGCCTTCTTCAGTAATTTTTCGCATCTCGCTTAAGCTGAAGACCTGAAAGCCACCCGAATCTGTGAGCATTGGGCCGTTCCAACCCATAAATTTGTGTAACCCACCACCCCCAGCCACGATCGCTTCTCCTGGTTGTAGGTGAAGATGATAAGTATTGGATAAGATCATTTGTGCCCCAGTATCTCGTAGCTGAGATGGAGTAATAGTTTTGACATTCGCCAGCGTTCCTACTGGCATAAATCTGGGGGTTTCTACAAGACCGTGAGGAGTGAAAAACACTCCTGCTCTAGCTTTTGTCTGACTACAGCAAGCAAGACATTGAAAAGAAAAATTCGCACTCATGCCATTTGGAATTTTAGATTTTAGATTTTGGATTGTGAAACATTAATCGGTAAAGAGTTTCAAAAATCCATAACTAGTACAACGCAGCAGAACTAAACCTACCATTTCATTACAGCTAGAAAGCCCAAAAGGAAAGCTTTTTGACTTTTGACTTTTGACTTGCGGTACTAGCAGTCATAAAACCAAATGGTATTAAGGCAAAATTAATATTATTTGGCTAAATTATGGACAAACATCAAGATTGGTAGTTGAGTTTTAGCGAACACTTAAGCATTCATTACTAACCTAGTTACCAACTTTACGAGTATATACTCTAAATAATTGTTATTTAGAAAGAATCAGAACAGTCATCGTCAATTTCTGCATCCCACCTGGCTGAGAGTACTTGTTCCATCATCGCTTCTATGGCGCTGACATTGAAGCTTCGCTCTCGTCGCTCTTGTAAAGGTGTCGATCGGGGAATTAACCGCAGACACACTCCTTCTTGCATCAAATCGAAGTAGGTTTCTTGTTGCGACGACTGTTTTAGTTCCAAGTAATCAAAACTACAAACATTCAGATATAGCGCGCGGTTAGCCACTAAGGTAGACCTTTGCGGATTGGAAAAAACTTCCATCACATCCCCTTCACCCTCGCTCAGTACCTTATCTTCTTGGGTGTAGATGTAGTGGACTCGACCTAAATCTGCCAGCAATCGCCGGATGTCGAGCTTATTCACAATGATGCCCGTGTTAATAATGCACGGAGCTGGTATCCTGGTGTCGGGTAGATGGTGACTCATAGGAAAATTGCGATTGAGCTAAGGAGAGCAACAACATAGCTAAACTGTCATAATTGAATAGCTTGTTTACTCCCTACATTTAAAAAAATATCAATTTTATGGGGCAATCGTCTAATAATTTGGAGTAAGTTTTTAGTTAACGAATACAAAACACAAATTTTGCTCCTTAATGGAATTTTAACTTCCTAAGTTAATCGTTTTTGTATAAAAAAATACTCAAAATTATTTATTTACCACTTAGACCAGCATAACAAAATTTTCAACGACAATGTTTAATGGAAGTAAATCTTATTTAAAGTTTTAAAGTCTACTGATGTCGGTCATACCGAAATTATGACTATTATCCAGCAATTTACCAAAAATTAATGTAATTCAGATGACGAAACAGCAACAGTGGTGGAAAAAGCTGCTGTTAAAGCTGGCAGCTAGTATCATATTTTACACAATAATTCCACTGCCGTATTTAAACGGATTGGACTTTCGGGGAGTGGCACTTCTTGCTTCCCTTGTCGGGGTTATGATTGGGGGAATTTTAGGGTTGCTAGATACGGGTATGGATTATATTGGTATGCCCGTGTTAACTCGTAGTGCATTGGTAGTAAGTGTTTGGATTGCCATAACTGGAGGATTGCACTTAGATGGGGCAATGGATACTGCCGATGGTTTAGCAGTGGGCGACCCAGATCGGCGACTGGAGGTGATGGCAGATAGTGCTACAGGAGCCTTTGGAGCAATGGCTGCGATCGCCTTGGTGCTACTGAAAATAACAGCTTTGACGGATATGCCAGAAAACCGTTGCTTGTTGCTGATGGCTGCTTGTGGCTGGGGACGTTGGGGACAGCAACTAGCGATCGCCCGATATCCTTATCTGAAAGCAACTGGTAAAGGCGCATTTCACAAACAAGCCATTCGTTCTTACAAAGATTTGTTACCGGGATTGTTGTTGTTGTTTAGTTTGAGTGGTTTACTTTGGCTAATAGATAAACAGCAGCTATTTCTCGCACTGACAATCATAATTGCTGGAAGTGCGATCGCCACTTTAACTGGTGCATGGTTCAACCACAAATTAGGCGGACACACTGGAGATACCTACGGCGCAGTCGTTGAGTGGACTGAAGCCTTATTTCTCTGCGTATTAACCATTTTTTAAGAAATGGGGAGTGGGGGAGCAGGGGAGCAGAGGAGCAGGGGAGCAGAGGAGCAGAGGAACAGAGGAGCAGTAAGTTTTTCCCGTCTGCATCTTTGCCTCTTCCTATCCCCAATGACAAATGACCAATGACAAATGACCAATGACAAATGACAAATGACTACTTCACTTAATCGGTTGCAACTTTGTCACTTTGAGTTTAAAAGCCCCAACCCCAGTTTCCCCAAAAGACCGGACACGAATAACATAATTTCCTGTCTCTACGATGCGAGTAAAGAGTAAGGAATTGCTACTACCATCAGGACCATCATCATTTTCTGCTAGAGTCGAACCATCAGGTGCCAGCAGTGTGATGATGCTGTCAAAGTTTTCCGATGACAGGTCAACTGCTAAATTATCGCCTTTTTGTAACTTCACAGTGTAATCACGGGCAAACCCACCTTGACCTGTGGGAATATCTTTGTCTGAAAGGCGATCGTCAATTTCAGTACTGTTAGATAAAGGAATTGGACTATACAATTTATTTTGAGCAAAAGCTGCACTGGTACTAATGCCTATTGCCAGCAATGTGGCAGGAATGATGATGAGTTGTTTTAAACCTGCCGCCAAAACTTTATTCATACATTTCAAGCAATTTTTCTACAAAAATAGGGTAATTCGGTCAATTTATGCATTTATCTGTCAAAGCTTGCCCATTACTTCTTAATTTATCCGTCTTTGACGGCAGTGGCTACAGCTACTAATCCTAAGACCACAATTCCATACTGACGAAGTGTTTGCACAGCAGACCTGGCAGTAGCACCAGTAGTATAAATGTCGTCCACTAACAGCACTGGGACATTTGGAGGACGATGGCGAAATTCTTGCCCAATAGCAAAAGCTTGGTTCAAGTTTTTTTCTCGTTTAGATGCCGACAAACCAAACTGCGCTTCAGTTTCTCGCACTCTTGCTAAACCGTTTGGTTTCAATTTTAATCCAGTTATTTCGCAGAAACTTTGTGCTATCAGTGCGGCTTGATTGTATTTACGTTGTTTTTGTTTGCTAGCGTGAAGTGGGATAGGAACTACTACAGGCTGGCTATCTCGCTTCGGTGAATTTAACAACCATGCTTCCCCTAACCATTGACCCAAAGGACGAGCTATTTGGGGTTGATTTTCGTATTTCATCGCTGCGATCGCTCGTTTCACCGGGCCACCATATTCCCCCCAACCAAACACAGGTATAGGCTCTTGCCATAGAGAAATCGGGTCTTTACGTTGACATTTTTGCAGTTGTCTGGTGCAGTTCTGACAGAATTCTTGGGAAGTTGCACGTTGACATAGAGGGCAATGGGATTGGAGAAAAAGATTGAGTAAGCCTGTGAGATTTTTAATCCAAGCGTGCATTTAGAATTGTCCTTTGTCATTGGTCATTAGTCATTAGTTTTTGACCAATGACTTAACATACACGCGATCGCATCTTGTTGTTTCCACTCCTGTTGCTGGAGTGTAGCCATTGCTTTCATACAGCTTGACTGCTTCCACCAAAACACTGGCGGTTTCAATCCAAATTTGTTGAAAACCACGCTTTGCGATCGCTGCTTCTAGCTGTTGTAACAAATATTTCCCTAATCCTAAACCCCTGATGCTGGGTAAAAGATACATTTTGCGGATTTCTACAGCTTTTTCGCCTCGGTGTATGGGGTAGTATGCTCCAGTACCTACTAACTGACTTTGGTGTTCAATTACCCAAAACTCTCCCCCAGTAGCTAAATAACATTCCTCGACTCGCAGCACATCTTGGTCAGCACCCTTGGGTTCCCAAGCCAGACCGTATTCTGATAATACATAACTGATGACTTCAGCGGCTCTTGTGCGATCGCTTTTCACCCAATCACGAATTAAAAAATCTTGATAATAGTTTTTCATTACCATTTGCTGGTCAAGTTTACCCAGAAAAATTTTCCGCATCTATATCCCAATTTACTCAGCAAATAGCAATTCTTGCAGAGTTCATTTCAAGCTGTAATCTCAAGGCGTGAATTATGTCAGTGCTGAGAAAAGTCATCTTTAACAAAGAAATCGGCTCTACATCTACCTACATTATCAATGCCCAAATCCGCTGAATTTCTGCTTGGAACAATTTACGACCGCGTTTAGCATCTCTTTGAGCAGCACGTAATCCCTGCTGACGGAGACAATACCCGGATTTCTCACCACACACATCTCTCAAAACCTTGTGCAGGGGAGCAGGGGAGAGTTCAAATACCAAGTTCTTTCCCCTCTGCCCCGCTGCCTCTCTGCACCTCAAGCTTGTGAGAAATGCGGGAATACCCCTATAAGCCTGAATTTGCTTTTTGTCAGTAACTATGAGATATTTTGTTTGAAATTTAAAATACTGTATTTTTATCGATTTACTGATAATTTATACTAATTCGCAGAGTGTATAAGCTTTTTTCTATGAATTTAAGTTTTTTTAGAAAGCATCCACTGTTGTTTGCCATCATAATTTTCTTTGGGATTTTTTTCAGTACTACAGTAGTGGCTGCAAAGTTAAAATTATATTTCGTTGCTCAAAACTCTAAGCCAGTAAAACTAGTAAATCTCCAAACTATTAGGGTAGCTGAACAACAACTGCCTGTAGATAAATTACTAAAATTGATCCAGCAGCGATTGTTAATTGCACATGATGTAGCCCGATGGAAATGGAATCACAAACGTCCTATTCAGGATCTAAAGCGCGAACAAGAGTTACTATTAAAGGTTCGGCAGCAAGCAACAACCCATAGTTTAGAACCCGATACAGTTACAGCATTTTTTCAAGCACAAATAGAAGCAGGAAAACTCATCCAAACCACTGATTTTCAAAACTGGCAAAAGCAAGGCATTAAATCTTTTCCTAACGTGCCAGACTTAAACCAGACATTGCGACCATCGTTAGATAAATTAAACATAGAACTTCTCTTTGCTTTAACAGAACTGAATTCTGTTCTAGGTTGTCCACAAATTCGGGAATTAATTCAGTCACGTTCCCAGGTGATTATTCAGGGAGATGGTATCGATCGGCAAGTGCAGAACCTAGCAATTTCACCCCTGCTGCAATTTAAAAGCACTTCTTACAAAGTAGTTTCCTTTCCTAAATTCTTAATTAGATAATGATTTTGAAAGTTAGATTTATTGAAAAGTTTAAAAGCTATTTAGAATATTGAAGCGAAACACCAATTGGCATTCATTTCTTGCGGCAAGGGCTAACTTTTCACAGTATTTGGAAAATTTTATATTAAACAATCGCTTGCAACAGAATTTAATAAATAAGAGGGGTAAAGGGAAAAAGGTTGATAATAGTTTCCCACCATAGGAGCAATAGCTTTTTACCCTTTCCCTTGTCCCTTACCGTTCCTGATAAATAACTGATGATACACTTCCTGCTCCTGCCTTCTTGTATTAAGGCAATGTTGCTTCAGAAATGCTCAAAGATTTGTTGGCATCAGCTTTCGAGGACTCATTTCCTGGAACGGATGCAGTTATCTCCCCAATGGCGCTGTCGTTTGTCCCGGTACCAGGGCGCAAGGCACTTAAAGCAGTCTTAATCACAACAGCTGTAGGTACTGCCACAATTACACCCAACAGTCCGCCAATTCTTGCCCCTGTTAAGACCGAAATTAAAATCCAAACTGGATTTAAACCGGTAAAACTGCCTAAAATTCGGGGGGCAATTAAGTTTTCGAGAATTTGCTGTACAATTACCGCTGCGATCAACACTCTCACACCCATTGAAAAATCTTGCAACGCCACCAATAGTGTAGTCAGGGCGATGCCTACAGAACCGCCAAAGGGGACGAGAGCCATCAGGCCAATAGTTAGTCCGAATAGCAATCCAAACGGCACTTTCAGCCACAAAAAGGTAGGAATAAGGGCTGAAGCCATACAGGTAGATAAAATCAACTGAGTGATGAAGAAATTTTGGAAGCTTAGGCGGACTGTTTTAGAGAAAGGCTCGCGAAATTTATTAGGTAGCCATTCGACTAAACTTTGCCAGAGTTCACCCCCATGCTGTAAAAGATAAAAAGTCAAGACCATCGTCAAGAGAATATCTAGCAGACTAGTAACTGTGAGTACAGCTAGATTTAAAACTTGTCCTGCGATCGCTTGTAATTGTCCTTTGACGCGATCGTTGATTTGCACCACCAGAGCATCGAGGTTAATCGGTAAGCCAAAAGTCTCAGCTTTTCCGTTTAAGATCATTAACTGAGAGCGTCCAGAGTCGATTAAATCTGGCAAACGCGCCACCAGTTGTTGTGCTTGGGTAAGAGCCAGGGGAAAAAGTGTCACACCCAACGCCAATAAAATTGATAAAGCCAAGAGAAATACTAAAATAGCAACTTGCTCTCGCTTCGCACCATGATGCTCCATCCAGCTCACGGGGTAGTTGAGCAGAAATGCCAGCACTGAGGCTCCGACTAAAATGACTATGAGAGAATGGAAATAATTAAAGAATACCGAAAGTGCCCAACCATTGAGAACTAGCAGCGGCAGGAATAACGCGATCGCCCCGATTCGCGCTATTGGTGTGAATCTTTGCCACCAGTCGAGTAGCTTACGTGTCTGCATTTTGAGCTGATTGCGGAATAGAACTAAATGAAATTTTTCTTTACAGCTTATTATCTCTAACTATATGAGTCTTATTCATCCTTCTAGTTTAGGAGTTAGACTAACCCCAATGGAAAATTTTGAACCAAAAGAGAATGGGGAGTGGGGAATGGGGAGTGGGGGAGCAGGGGAGCGGGGGAGCAGGGGAGCAGGGGAGCAGGGGGAGAATAATGCCCCATCCCCAATGCCTAAAACACAGTTGCTTTTACATTTAGTTCCGATCGTCGGCTTTTTTCCATCCTTGTGGACTCTCTATCGGGGCCAGGGTAGTCGGGAACAACTTGCTATTAGTCGTCTGTCTATTACTTTGGCACTTACTTGGTTGTTGAGTTATCTATTATTAGCTACCGGGGCAGCAACTTCAGATTTTTTTCCGCTACGTCTATTTATCCTCAATAGCTTTCTCACATCAGGTTACTTTTTAGTAAGTATTTGGTTGATTTTGCGCCTAATGCAGGGCAAATCTAGTCGTTTACCAGGGTTTAGTAATTTAGCTGAACGAGTACTTGGCAAGTATTTATCTTAATTTTTTAAGGTGATAAATTGTCGGTGTTTTTACTGAATTTTGGAAAATTTCTGGCTGATTTCTCTATATATCTAGTCAAATCCAGTTTATTATTGCCATACTTCAGTAAAACATCTCCAGGTTGTCCCAAAAAAAGAATAAATGCTGCTATAAGTGTTGTGGTTGACACTACATTAAAAAAGTTAGCACCGATAATTAAGAGTTAGCTATTATGGGTTGATTTGTTTGGGTGTTTTTAGTCTGCAAAATTACTGAATTTGATTAGTGAGTAAGTGTGAGGAAGTCTGTGACCATTCAAAGAAGTTCGGCGGAAGAAAACCAGTCGGGAAAAGCCTCAAAATCCAATAAAAAAATTCCCCAAAACTCGACATCAGGACGGTGGCTGTGGTTTTGGGTAGGTATGAGTGGTATTGCGATGGTATCAGCAACTGCGGGGGCGCTTTTGGCGGTATCTTTGACAAGTACGCCTTTGCAACAAGCGCAGCTAACTCCAAAGGATGAGGCGGCTTTTGATAGCGATCGCATTTCTGGAGGTGTGCTGCGATTTTCAGAATTAACTCGTCCAGTGAATCTTTTGGTGATGGGAATGAGCGTACTTCCCCCAGATATCCAAAACCCTCCTGAAGATACCAAAAATCTCAAATACCTGCCCCAAGTCAACTCTTTTGATGGTCTTTCCGATGTGATGCTCTTGGTCAAATTCGATCCAGAGACGAAAAAAATAAATATGCTCTCCATTCCCAGAGATACCCGCACGGAAATAGAGGGGTATGGAGTGAAAAAAATTAATTCCGCAAACGTTGAAGGTGGGCCAGCTTTGACTGCCAGAACTGTCAGTAATCTCTTGGGTGGGGTGGGAATCGATCGCTATGTCCGAATTAACGTTTTGGGAGTTGCCAAGCTGATTGATGCTTTGGGTGGCGTAACTGTCTACGTTCCTAAAGATATGAAATATCAAGATGATTCTCAGCATTTGTACATCAATTTGAAGGCTGGTAAGCAACACCTCAATGGCGAGCAAACATTGCAATTGCTGCGTTTTCGCCATGACGAACTCGGTGATATTGGTCGGATTCAGCGCCAGCAAATGGTCATGCGTGCTTTGATGGATCAAACACTCAACCCAGCTACTGTTGCTCAATTACCTAAAGTTCTTGATGTCGTGAAAGACCACATTGATACTAACTTGACGGTTGAAGAGTTAGTGGCGCTAATGGGTTTTGGAGTGCGGACAAATCGCTCTAATATGCAAATGTTAATGCTGCCAGGTCGCTTTAGCGAGAAGAATGAGTTTGATGCTAGCTATTGGTTGCCCAACAAAGATGGGATTGCGAAACTGATGGCTCAACACTTTGGTATGGACTCAGAACAGGAACAGCTGGCAACTACAACTAACCTCCGCTCTTTGCGTGTAGCAATTCAAGATAGTACAGGTGGCGATCGCTCTAATCTGCAACCGTTAATTAGAGCCTTGGAAAAATCTGGATATCGTAATATCTATGTGGCCAAGGCATGGGGTGAACCTCTAGATGTAACTCATATTGTCGCCCAACAGGGAGATGGTGACAGTGCCGAATCAATTCGCAGCACTTTGGGATTTGGAGAAGTGCGGGTGGAAAGCACTGGCAACCTTGGCTCAGATATCAGTATCCAAGTAGGTAAAGATTGGTTGGAACAAAAATCTATTTTGGAGAAGTCGTTGACACCCTAAAGGGTATATTTTCTGTTACTGAATGTATTATCTGGCTCAGTTCTTGGAGTTTAGCTGCTACTGCACCATTGGTTAATAATTCTTCTGCCTTAGCTAAACCCTCTGCCATATCTGAACAAATACCACTCCGCCATAGGTAAAATCCGCCATTCCACAAGGCTGTTTGCATCAATTCACCTGGTTTACCTGCCAAAACCTCTTGAATATCCGCCACCAGTTCTTCAGTAGTTCCAAGGGGTACGTTCTTGGTAGTAAAGCCGTAATCGCGCGGTACGAGGTGCAATCGTTCTACCTCTTGGGGTGCTACGGATGAAGATAAGCTGATGATTGCAGTGCGATCGCGCGGTAAGTCGCAACTACCTTCCAATCCTTTGACTAATGTAAATTTTGTCACTCCTCGCAGTTCTAAAGCTATCTGAAACATCCCTTCTGTTGGTGGATGGACAAACCCAGCAATTACGTGAGCATCCCCAGCATAAGGACACCAAATTAGCTCCATTGTCGCCAACGGCGGACGTTTGCCAAGTTGGTCGCGGTACTCCCAAATACTTGTAGTTAAGGGAAAATGCTGAGGTAGATAAATAAAGCCGATTCCCGTTTGCTCAAACACTTGTTGAGTTTGTGCTAGAGGTAAGGTAGTCCAATCGACTCCTAAACCCTGCCAAATATCTATCAGAGGTAAGCCGTACTTCGTTGGTAGGCGATCGCCACCATGCATTACCACTGGTTGTCCCACTGTGGCAAGTAATAAAGCTGTTACAGGACTAATTGGTGCTGTGCGTGCCCTACCATCATAAGGGATGCCAAGAGCGATCGCTGGTCGCCCAGAGGCTATGGGTTGCAGTTTTGGCCCCAGTTCCTCATAAGCATCCAACATTCCGGCTAACTCTTCTCCTGTAGGACGCTTGATTCGGTGAGCAATCAAAAAGGCTCCAATTTGGGCTGGTGTCGCTTCACCCAGCAGCATCATTTTAGTAGCGGTGGCTGCTTCAATACGAGTTAAATTCTTAGATGTGTGGTTTCCGCTGCCTACTTTTTGCAGAAATTCCCGAAATACATTGCTCATTTTTCCTTTGTCCTCCGTCCAGCGTCATTTGTCTATTGTCCTTTGTCTTTCGGGATAACCGAAAATGACTAATGACCGAATTTTAGATTTAAGAAGGTAAAAATGAGTCGTCAACAGCAGAGTTTATTAAATTAACGTGAGTTCAACGAGTGCTATTTTGACCTCTCCCCCAGCCCCTCTCCTACGTTCGTGCAGCGTCTCGAAGAGAGGAGAGGGGAGCAAAAACCCTATTTTCTCATTACTCCTCCCTCTCCTAAAAGGCGAGGGAGGCTGGGAGAAAGAGGTCTGTCGAACTCACGTTAAATTATTTAGCCCAGAAGTTTGTCTATCTTTAACAAAGGGCTTAAGCTTGTTGTTAAGCCCCAAGTCTTGTTAATTAAAAGTTATAAAATCAGCTTTATACTACACAATATATACAGTGAAATTCACTAGGTTATCCTGACCAAATCGCAGGGAATCACCGTTAAGTAGGCGATACTGCATACCGGGAGTCAAAGGATTGTTGTTTAAATAAATACCATTTGTACTCATATCAACAATCATGTAAGAATTTTGCGACCAGTCCCAATCGACTCGCGCATGACGACGAGAGACTATTCCCTCACTAGGAATGCCGGTCAAGTCAATTTCTGGCGGCGCTATTCCTGGACTCTGACTGCGGCGACCAATATAACCTCCTTCCCCAATCAGGTGAAATTCTCTGCCAGTGCTATGAATCAGCTTTAAGGCTGGCGCTCTTTGAGGCGGAGGGGTATAAACAGGTGGTGTTGGTTGATAGGAAACTCGTGGCTGATAGACTGTTGAATAATCAATGGGGGCTTGTTGGGGAGCTTGGTAGTTAGGTTGCTCTGTAGGCGGCCGCTGATACTGAACAGGTGGTTGACTAGGCTGTTGTTGAATAGGTGGAGGTTGACTAGGTGGTTGTGGTGTAGCAGAAACTACATTACCTACAGGAGTAGAACACCAGGGACAAACCTTAGCATTGTTAGGCAGGGCGCGGTTAAAATATTCGCAACTAGGATTAGGGCACCGATTTGCAGGCATAAGACTTTATATCATCAGGCATAGGTTGTAAAGCTACAAGACCTACTTTACTAAGTAAACATTGACCCTGACGAGTAGTTAGCATCTGGGCAAATGTAGAACCACCAGGTAGGCGGTTGCTGTCTTTAGGGTACACCACAAAAATAGGGTATCCCAAGGGGTAGCTTTGGAAAGTTGTGACATCAACATAATAATCATCATGTTGACACAAATCATCTGAGGGATTAATTGAGCGGCGATCGCGCTTTTGAAACAGAGGTTGAATAGCGGACTTTTTAGCATCTGCGATCGCTAAAGGATAGCCAGTACACTGACTCGAAGTTTTACTGATAATCCCAAAACTGATAATACCAGTAGTTCGCCCATCTAAAGTTTCACTGCGTATCAGGTTTTGGGTTTTTGTTGTATCAAGTTTAGTAACTTTCGCTGCAAATAAAGCTTCGTCTTGAGGGGCATTTTGCAAAACTATTTGTTGAAATTTACTGATTGCTTCCGGTTCAGTTGGGGCAAAAGGTTTCACAGGCAGATTTGGAAGTTTGGGATTAATCTGCTGCCAATTAGTAATTTTACCTGTGTAAATTTGACGCAATTGCTCAAGATTGATTTTCCCCCCAAGAGCATTGGCAAGATTTGAGTCTCTTTTATTAAATGCGACAAAAACAAGTAAACCATCATAGGCTACTGCTTTTTTTGCAAGTTTATCTGTAATATTGTCTACCAAACTAGTAATGGCAAAATCTTTTTTGTTTGTTTGAACTTCTTCGATACTTTTAATCTGATTATTTATATTTGATGACAAAACAGACTTATAGTCAAATGTTGCTGTTGCATCTAACTTTGGTCTGGTCAATAAATCTCCTAAACGGCTGTTGTCCACTAATTGCGTTAAAACAAAACTCCATGTACTATCTTTTTCTCCTGTGTAAGTAAATTGTCCAGAAGGAACGTTGGGTACTTCTGAGAAATTCCGCACAAGTCTAGACCATTGGATATATTGATTAGGATTATCTGTTTTCCTACCCCAAAGCCAATACCAAATTCCCCCACCAAGTAGTAATAAAAATAGGATTACTAGCAAAATTAAGGGCGTTGGCAAAGGCTTTTTTATTTCTTGAGAACCTGGCGAACGCACTGAACTTAAACTTTTAGCACGATCTTCTTGAGGAAGTTCTAGTAGGGTTTTCCGAGCCGCTTCTGCACTCTCAAAAGGAGTTTCCAGACCAATTAAACGATAAATAAAGTGCTTTAAATTGCTATCGGTATCCGGCCATTGTTGATTATCTCTAGGGTCGAGAGGCTGGTTAGATGAAAAATTAGTTGTCCGCCCTACCCATAAATAAAAGGCTAATAATCCTAATGATTCTAAATCTTGGTCAGGTCTGGCGGGAGCAGGTTGAGGAATAATTGGGGGAATAAATAAGTTTTCCCAGATAGCTAAATCACAAAAGTATATAGAAAACTTTTGATTATTTTCTACTTTAATTAAAGTACTGTCTAAATTGATATTGCCGTGAGTGATACCCAGTTGTGTTTGATTGGAGGGAAAACGCAACTTTTGGGTGTGGAGAAACTGGAGAGTTTGTAAACCTTGATTTAGTACTTCCCGCACCTCAAGAGATGTCATTGCTCCCTTTTCTATGAGATACTTACCTAAAGTTTGGGATGATTCGATTCCTTGAGTAATAAGATAGCAGCGCTCTCCTTTTTCATCTGCGATCGCTTCTTTAGTTTCCACCAGACGGAAATTTTGAATTCGACTATCGGCTAAACTTACCCCACCTACTCGTTTAAAAGTCTCTTTCCGCTTTTGAGTCTCACTTTCATTAAAAGAACGATTGGGGAGCAGGTATTCTTTGATGATGACAGGTTGTTTGTCTTTAAGTTGAACACCTGAATATAAGCGGCCTAAACCCCGCACACCAACAAAATTAGTTATTTGATAAGTTCCCTGACTTCCTTTAATCTCACCCTCCTGTGGTAAAGTTGCTGGAAAACCACATTCCAAGCAAAACTTAGCACCCTTGATTTGCTGCGCCGTTTGGAAGGGGCGATCGCAACTTAAGGGAGAATTGTACGAGCAGGGGTATTCTTGATAAAAAGATTCAAATGAAGCCATATACAAAAAGTTTCGTGAATTGCGCCGGCTACTTAAGTCGCGCTCAAGCGTGAACTAATCCTAACTTGAGGGCAGTCACAATCGCTTGAGTCCGGCTAGTAACCTTCAATTTTTCAAAAATACTGGTGAGATGCGCCTTAACAGTAGCAACTGTTACATATAAATGTTTAGCGATTTCTTCATTAGAAGCACCTTGAGTTAACCAGTATAAAACCTCTTGCTCTCTTTCCGTTAAATGCACCTCATGACATGCTTTTACACAAGAATCTGAATAAGCTTGGAAAAACCGAAAAAATCGACTAGCAACTTCTGAAGGTAGATAAATTTCCGACCTAGTTACAGTGTCAATAGCTTCACATAATTGGGTTGCCACACGATTTTTAAACACATAACCTGCGGCTCCTCCCTGCATCGCTCTAAAAATCCAGTCGTCTTCTTGATGAGCCGACAATACTAAAACTTTTCCACTGTAAGCAGCTTCTTTAAGACGTGCCAGAACTGTAATTCCATCACATCCTTTCAATTGCATATCCAGCAAAATTAAATCTGGACACTTCTGAGTTGTAAACTTTAAAACCTGCTCAACAGAATCTGCATCACCAATAACTTCTACAGGTAACGCAGAATTAATACTATAAAAATTTAGGAGAGTACGTAATCCTTGACGAAACCGTTCTTCGTCATCTACAAGTAAAACTGAAAGTTTATTACTATCATTAATCATATTTTTATGATGAATTATAAATTAATTCACGCTCCTTGGTCGAGGTAAAATAATCGAAAATTGTGCCCCACTTTCTGATAAAATTTGCGCCCAGATACTTCCTTGATGATCTAGAATAATTTTTTTAGCAATAGTCAAACCCAGTCCTGTACCTCCTTTGCGTCGGGAATAAAATGGGGTAAATATTTTTTGTAAGTCCTCTTGAGACAATCCTGGCCCTCGATCGGAGATTTTAATTAAAACTTCATCTTGGAAAATTTGCCAGCTACAGGTAATAGTTCCTGAATTAGGACTGAAATGAACGGCATTACTGAGGATATTATCAAAAACTTGTTTCATTTGTAATTTGTCTATCTTCAGTATTGTCGATGTATCGGGAATCAATATTTTAAGTTGTTTCTGATTAATTAAAGGTTGCAAATTTGTGATACTTTCAACCACTAAACTTCTTAAATCTTGAAGTGTTACTCTTAATTTTGCACTTTGACCGCAATCAATTAGTTCATTTAAATTAGTATCTAAATCTTGGATACTTTCGCCGATGATTGTTGCTTGCTCTTGCCAAGGGCTATCCTCTAAACCTAAGCAGAGATTATGTGCATACAATCCTATGAGTCCTAGAGAGTTACGCAATTGATGACCGACTCGATGCAAGATATCTTCTAGGAGTTTAATTTCAGTTTTTTGTCTGCCATAATCTAAGGAAATATCTACATATTTACTCAGCAACATAGCAGAGCGTTTTACATATAGTTGTAAACTCGACGAGAGAGGCTCATGAGTAATGATTTGAATATATTCAATTTTTTGATTTCTATAGGATATGGGGCAAATATAAGAAATACATGAAAAGTCCTTAAGCTTAAATTCCTGTAAGGTCAAAACAGGCGGAAAATCTGTCAGCCATGCTTCTGAACGCAAATAAGCTAAAGTTTTTGGGGAAAAAGGAACTTGGTCTTGACCATAATTTATCACCTCTTGATTAGCTCTCAATAATGAATCATGATAGACAATTCGAGCGAAAAAAATTGGATACTGACTACTTAACTGCTCAGACTCAAGCTGACAAAAGCTTTGGATGTCTGAGGAACTCAAATAATTAGAGCCATTGTCTAGTTTTTGTACAGAAAAGCCTAGTGTCATAGCTTCACTCGCTTTTTGCAACCAAATGTTTTTACTCTTCTGCTGATCAGTATAAAATTATGCAGTCTCAGTAATGTTTATTTTTTTATTAAGTTATCTTTTGGGATAATTCATACAAATAATCATTAAGGTTTGTATTCAAATGTGTATCAAGCTACCTTTGCTGTGTAAACAAGTTTGTAGTAAGGACTTTAATCCTGATGTTAAGCACTGAAATGCTTACTACATACCCAAGCTTTCGTTAGCTTAATGCACTACTTGGGTCGGCTTTTCAGCCATTAGTGTCAAGTTAAGATGAAATCACTGGGGTCAACTAGTATAGCTAGGGACTGGGGACTGGATGAAAAGTCTTTTTGTGTTTAGGTTTTATCCTCCTCAAATTAAAATTGAACAAAAATAATAATCGGCTGCCTGAATTCAATAAACGGCTGCCCGAATTCAATAAACGGCTGCCCGAATTCAATAAACGGCTGCCCGAATTCAATAAACGGCTGCCCGAATTCGATGAACAACTGCCCGAATTCAATAAACGACACCCCGAATTCAATAAACGACACCCCGAATTCGATGAACGGCTGCCCGAATTCGATGAATATACCTTTGACATTTTGGCTTCTGCCTTAACTTGACACCAATGCTTTTCAACCCCCCACAAGAAAAAAATGTAGTGCGTCCAATTAAGAACTGCTCTAGATTAATCTACAAACTGAAGTTGCTGCTTTACGGATTCTTGACCTAATACCCGATTTAAAAAATATCGACAAAAGTCTAATTAACTTTAGAAGCCCGATACATATACTGTAGAGGCATCTGGATTAGCTACCAGCAGAACACCCTGATGCTTATCTTCGTTCTTCAAACTTTAGCCGAAATTCTAGCTGGAGGAACCTCACTTACCAGTACAGAGCAAATTGACTTTAGCCATCCTGGTAATCGTAGGGAAGAGGGAGCAGGCCCGACTCTCAATTTATATATTTTTGATATACGTGAGAGTAAGCAGGTACAACATTCTGGCAGGCAAGTAGAACGCAAGCTAACACGCGCTCTACAACCTGCCACTGTAAATTGGGCACCAGCTTGGTTTGATGTTTCGCTGCTATTAACAGCCTGGGATAGAACAGCTTTAGGTGAGCATCACTTTATTAGTGAGGCATTGACTGTGCTGTTGCGCCATCGCACCTTGGAAGAGGAGTTTTTGGTTCCTGAATTACGGGGCTATGGTAATTTGAACATGACAGTTGCCTTAGAGCCGCCAATTGAGATTGGCTCTTTATGGAGCGCTCTCAGTGTGCCATTGCGTTCAGCCTTATATTTGACAGTTACAATACCCTTCGAGCCACAACCGACTCCAGTGCCTTTGGTTTGGGAGCGAATTTTCAATTTGCGAAATCAATTGTCTCGCGATAGTGACAGTCTAGTATTAACCAGGCGAGTTGCGATCGCGGGTATTGTCAAAAGTGCGGTGACAAATTTGCCGTTGGTAGCGACAGAAGTGGCTGTGAGAGGAACTGACAAGTCCATATCAACTACTAAAGAAGGGCTGTTCTTCTTTGAAGACCTTCATTTAGGTAATTATGTTTTGACTCTGAATCATCCTGGCTATTTACCCCAAAACGTCAATGCATTGGTAGATAACCAAAGTAATACTTTCAAAGAAATATTTCTAACTCCTGAATAATTAGATTTTTACTGACTTGGAGAGACTTTCATGGCTAGACTTGATTACTTTGCTCCTGGTGTCTATATTGAAGAAATTGACCGGGGTAGCCGACCAATTGAAGGTGTTAGCACAGCAGTTGCCGGATTTGTAGGCTTTACAGAAGACGTTCGCGGTGGGGCTGAATTATACAAGCCCATGCTAGTAACCACTTGGACGCAATTTTTAAACTACTTTGCGCGTCCCAACTCTGACGGCTTCACCGACTTCAACGCTTATTTACCCTTTTCAGTCTACGGCTACTTTATGAATGGTGGCGGTCGTTGCTGGGTAACAAGCATTGGGACTCAATTACCAGGCGCACCCAGACCAGCAACTCCAGAACCGGCTAACTTACGAATTAACGCTCGAGGTAATCGTCCAGCCCTGCGTTTTACTTTGCGCCCCGAGCAAGCATCAGGTGGATTAGTAAATATTGTAATTATTGATGGTTCGCCCCGCGCCTTACCCGAAGGTACTGAAGGAGAAGCGCCTCCAAATACGGGTGAATATTTCACCATCGAAATTCGTCGGGGAGATGAACTTCTAGAGGAATATCCGAACTTGACAATGAACCGCGAGCCTGCCAATCAGGTAGCCACTTATGCGCTGACAGCATTGAGAAATTCGATGTATGTCACTTTAGAAGACATAACTCAAAGCGGACAACCTTTAGCTCGTCGTCCGGTTAATGGTCAATATGAACTAGCACCGCCCATTGTTGCTGCCACACCCGATAGATTTTCGCAAAATTTAGAAGGGGTTCGAGACGATCGCACCGGGGTACGCGGTATCTTTGAAGTTGATGAAATCACAATGCTGGCTTGTCCTGATGTGATGCGGGCTTATCAAGAACAGGTGCTGAATTTAGATCAAGTTCACGGCATCATCGAACTGATGATTAGTATGTGCGAGGGTTCTGCCAGTGGCGATATTCCCAACCCGCCCAACCGCATGGTTGTACTTGATTCGCCACCGGAAGCCGTCAAACCGCAACAAGTAGTGGAGTGGTTGAATAGATTTAACCGTCGTTCGATGTTTGCGGCCCTTTATTATCCTTGGATTAAAGTACCTAATCCACGCGATCGCGGTAATCCAATTTTAGTACCTCCTTGCGGTCATGTGATGGGTGTTTGGGCCCGCACCGATGAAACCAGAGGAGTTTACAAAGCGCCTGCAAATGAAGTTCCCAGAGGCGTAATTGGTTTGGGCTATGACACAAACTTCCGCGAACAAGAACTATTAAACCCCTTGGGAATAAATTGCATTCGCAGCTTCCCCAATCGAGGTATCCGCATTTGGGGCGCACGCACTTTAGTTGAGCCAGATAAAACAGAGTGGCGTTACATCAGTGTGCGTAGATTAATTAGCTATATTGAAAAATCCCTAGAACTGGGGACTCAGTGGGTAGTTTTTGAACCGAACGACCAAGATTTATGGGCGCGTGTAACCCGTACTGTGAGCAACTTCTTAGAGCGCATCTGGCGTGAAGGTGCTTTATTTGGGGCATCTCCAGCACAAGCATTCTATGTCAAGTGCGACGAAGAATTAAACCCACCAGAAACCAGAATTTTAGGACGTTTATATATTGAAGTCGGAGTTTGCCCCGTCAGACCAGCTGAATTTGTTGTTTTCCGCATCAGCCAATGGAATGGCATTGAAGATAGCGAATAGACCAAGAATTCTCCTCTTGTAGAGACGCGATTTATCGCGTCTTTCCTTTCCCCATTCCCCATTTCAAAATTAATTACACACAAAGGAGTCTAAAAGAATGGCAGGCGAATTTTTAACATCTTGTAAGTTTTACTTCGAGGCTGACGGAATTACTGATAAGTTCATCAAAGAAATTAGCGGACTAGGCGTTGAGAATACACCAGCGCAAGAAGTCCACGGTTCATCTAAGGGCGCAAAACTCATGCGTCAAGCTACACCAACTGTTGTTAAATTTACCAACATTACAGTAAAAGTCATCGCCACTGATGATATAGACCTTTATAAATGGTATCAAGATTGTAACGAAGACATGGGAGACCCTCGAAAGTGGGCACAGAATCGTAAGACTGGCTCGGTGGTTGCTTACGACCAACAAGGCTCTGAAAAGGCACGGTGGAACATTGTCAATTGTTATCCCTGTAAATACACCGGCCCTACCTTAAGTGCGTCTGGTGGTGATATGGCGAATGAAACCATTGAATTGGTTCACGAAGGAATTAAACGAATCAAATAATCGTAATTACGTAAAGCCTGTGGCATAGCTTTGCTTAGAGCGTAGCAGTAGCGAGTCGCAAGCTTCATTACGAATTACGAATTACGAATTACGAATTATTTAACAGTGGTACAATCCGCAAGCCGAATTCCAGAAGTTCTGACAGCCCATCGGTTCTATTTAGAACTGACACTAGAAGGTCAAAACGATGCCAATTGTTTCTTTTTGGAGTGTCAAGGCTTCAAAAGAACCCAAGAGGTTATTGAAATTACTGAAGTCACTTCTCAAACCTGGGGTACAAAAGGGCAATCAAAAGGTCAGGTGGTGAGAACTAAGCTTCCCAGCAATCCCAAGAGTGGTAATCTCATTCTGCGTAGAGGTACCACCAACTCTATGGATTTTTGGAAGTGGTTTGAAAAAGTCGAAAAGGGTAATTGGTCTGAGCAACGTAGACTTGTTGCTTTGTCTATTTATAATCAGGCAAATCAAGAAGTAGCTAGATTTGAATTAGCCGGTGCTTGGCCTGCAAGTTACAAGATTGCCGATGTCAACGCCCGCAGCCATGACATCGAAATTGAGGAGGTGGAGGTTGCTTTTGAGGAATTTAAACGCGTGAAATAATTAGGAGAATTATGTTTCCCACAGAGTTTGAATTTACACTGCCAAAGGGGTATCTAGACTCTGAAGGCAACCTCCATCGCAAAGGTGTAATGCGGTTATCAACGGCGATAGACGAGATTGCACCCTTGCGTGACCCACGTGTTAAAGCTAATCCTGTTTATGCCACAATTATTATCTTGTCGCGAGTAATTACCCACTTGGGTGCTTTATCAGAAGTTACTCCTGCAATCGTGGAAAACTTTTTTTCCCAAGATTTAAATTATCTCCAAGATTTTTACCGTCGAATCAATGGCTTGGAAGGCGAAACTTCCATACCAGAAGATACAGTAAGTTCTCCTGAAGCACTTCTTCATAATTGAGTTGGGCAGGGAGTAGGAGGCAGGGGGCAGAGGGAAAAGTTCTAAGCTACGTCTGCAAGTATCAAAGGCTCATTTAAAGGAGTTCAAAGACTCATTAATGAGTATCAAAGCCTCATTAAAGGAGTTCAAAGACTCATTAATGAGTATCAAAGGCTCATTAAAGGAGTTCAAAGACTCATTAAAGGAGTTCAAAGCCTCATTAATGAGTATCAAAGGCTCATTAAAGGAGTTCAAAGCCTCATTAAAGGAGTTCAAAGACTCATTAAAGGAGTTCAAAGCCTCATTAATGAGTATCAAAGGCTCATTAAAGGAGTTCAAAGCCTCATTAATGAGTATCAAAGACTCATTAAAGGAGTTCCCAGCCTCCAGGCTGGGAATGTATTCCCAGAGGTTCTACCTCTTGTCAACAAAGAGGAGGCTCCGCCTCCCAGAATGGGTTCCCAGCCTTCAGGCTGGGAACCAGTCAGAGACTCATACTCAATGCCCAAATTCAATAAGCTATGCGCCGTAAAAAGGATACTCTCTGCACAGAATTTTCTTTCACTCTTCCTAGAGGATTGAGTGATGGCGAACAACGAGTACATCGTCATGGGGTGATGCGTTTAGCCACCGCCAAAGATGAAATTTTGGTGCAACAAGAGCGCAAAGTTCAGGAAAATCAGGCTTACGGCGTATTAGTAATGCTTGCACAAGTCATTACTCGCTTGGGCAGTTTCAACTCTGTTAGTCCTGATTTACTCGAAGGACTGCTCTTACATGACATTGCCTATCTCCGAGAATTTTACAATCGAATCAATCAACAAGGCAATGTACACATTCCGACACAATGTCCCCACTGCAATACTCAATTTTCAGTGGAGCTAGAACTAGCGGGGGAGTCGTAAGCTACCCCTCTGATACTTTATATGAGGAGGTAGCTTTTATTGCTTATCATTTCCACTGGTCACAAGATGATATTTTAAATTTAGAACATACTACCCGTCAGCGCTGGGTGGCAGAAATCAATAAAATTAACCAAAAATTAATATGAAAGTTAAAGTTAGCTACTCACCAAATCTAAGTGAAGTCAATGAAGTTGACCTTACCACAGAAACTCCAACGAGAGGAGAATGGCTAATAGGTCGTTCTCCTGATTCTGATTTAATCCTAGACAGCCCTGATATCAGTCGAGTACATGCCAAGTTTTTTGTTAAAGCTGGAAATTACTACTTCTCTGACCTTGGCAGTAGAAATGGCTCAATATTTAACGGGAAACAGGCTGAAAAAGATCGACCATATTCTTTGAGTGATGGAGATGTTATTCGGATTGCAGATTATGTTTTGATTTTGGAAGCAGTTGCTCCCGTTTATGAGCAACCAGAGACAGTCTTTAGAATTATAGATCCTTCACTGTTTTCTCGATCGCGATCGCCTGAAAATGTCAGCGCTGCCAATGTTGTTAATCCAGCCCCAGAGGTAGTTAACGAAGTTCCACCGCCAATTAGTTCCGAAGTAGAAGCACCCCCTTCTTCAGAAATCAGCGAAATCTCAGAAGTTGTTTCGACTCAACCTGATGATGTCATCCCTGTTGTTGAGACACCAGAAGTAGTCAGCGAAGTTCCACACGATGTTCGTGATGAAATTGTGGATTTGCGGACATTAGTTACACCAGAAGTCAGCGCCGATAGTGAAAAAGTCGAAGTTCCAGAAGTCAGCGAAGCCTCAGAAGTTTCTTTGACTGAATCTGATAACGCTATAGCTGCACCTGAAAACATCATTGAAACTCCTGAAGAGGAAAGTGTTCTTCCAGAAGCGAACCACGATGAGGCTGTAGATTTTGAAGCAGCACTGGCAACAGAATCTACTTTCGTACAACAGCGTGATACAAGTGCTATTCCAGAAATTATCTACGACGATAATGCAGAGTTAGAGGCAGCATTAGAAGCAGAAGTTACCTTCGTACAGCCACGTGATATTTTCAACGAAGTTCCTGTACAAAGCGCCACTCCCGAAGCTACCTACGATGAGAATGCATTGGAGGCAGCACTAGCAGCAGAAGTTACCTCTGTCCAACCGCGCGATATTTTGCACCACGTATCTGAGGAGGAGAGTAACATTCTCGAAACTACTCACGATGAAGTAGTGAATTTGGATACGCCAGTAGCAGAAGAAACCAGTGAAGTTGTTGAAAACGAAGAGATTCAGCCACAAGAAGCAGAGGAGGAGAGCCAAGTTACACGGGATATCATTGATGAAGCAATAGATTGGGATAGGTCAGTTACAGCAGCAGACAGTGCAGATGTTGACGAATTAGAACCTACTTCTGCGGTGGATGAAACAATAAGCGAAGTTTCTGAACCATCAACTGCACCTGATGATGCAGTTGCGGAAGTTTTAAGCAATCAATACATTGATTTGAGTAATGCAAGTACTGAAGAAGTTAGTCTATATGTTGATGGTGTTGCTGCACAAATAAGTGAAATTTCTGACTCAGCTGATATTCCATCTTTGGAAACAACAGAAAGTGGAGCTACTGAGAGCATCAGTCAAACTATTGAAGAATTTCCGCAAGTAGAAGAAGATCGTTTTGATGAAACTCCAGAAGAAACAAATGTCGGTGAGTCTCCTCAAGCAATCATTGAAAGAAATATAGTACTCATCGCTCATGAAAGCAAGAAATCAGAACTTGCTGAACTGGTTTCCGAACATCAGGAATTTTTCTCGCAGAGTTTTACAATTACCTGGCCATCTGTTAGTGAAGTTTTACATCAACAGGCAGGGATAACGATTAGTCAACAAACTCCCGCACCAACTTCTGGAGGATATCAAACAATTGCTTCATTGGTTGGAGCCGGAGAAATTGTAGCAGTGATTTTCCTGCGAGATTTGCTGCAACCTCAGCCAGGTCAAGCAAATGAAGAAGCACTGTTAAGATTATGCACTATTAATCAAGTTTTATTGGCTACTAACTTCTCAACAGCAGAGGCGATTGTGCATTATCTCAAACACATATAGCAATTCTAAATTAGTCACGAACAACAAGATACCGGACTTATTAAATAAGTCCGGTATCTGACGTGTTGATGTTTGCAAGTAAAATATGATTACTATATTTTTTGAAAAGTTGCAAATTGCGTAGAATAATTTCAATATTAAAAATTAATCTCAAAATATACCTATATTTTAAAGTAAAATTTATTTAAAAAAATGGTTGTAACTTTTAAAAGTTTATTTAGACAGCCAGTTATTCTTTCAAGTGCGATCGCTACAATTTTACTAGTAGGAATTCAAAAACTGGGGGTTTTCGAGCCTCTAGAAATGAAAGTCTACGACCAAATGATGCAATTACATGCCGACTCAGGCCCAGACACTCGTTTATTGATTGTTGCTTTAAGTGAAAAAGATATCCAAAAATGGAATTGGCCCTTGTCTAGCGAACTTCTAGACCGACTATTAGGCAAACTTGAAGAATATCAACCGCGAGTCATTGGTCTAGATATTTTTCGTGACTTACCAGTACCGCCTGGTCATGACAAGCTACTGCAACGCCTCCAACAGAGCGATATCATCATTCCTATCTGCAAACATTCTGGTTATAACAATCCGGGAATAGCACCCCCAAAAGGCGTTGAAGCAGAGCGAGTAGGATTTAATGATGTCGTAGAAGATACTGATGCTACAATTCGTCGCAACCTCTTATTGGTAAGTGCAGAGGAGTCCGATTCTTGTCAAAGTACTTATTCTTTTAGCTTACAACTAGCGCTCAAATATTTAGAAGTTGGAAACATCCAACTAGAATTTACCCCCAAAAAGGAACTACAACTACGTAATACTGTATTTAAACCCCTGCAAAGTAACGCTGGCGGCTATGAAAAAGCAGATACCAATGGCTACCAAATCCTGCTTAACTACCGTTCTGGTCATCAGGTTGCCCAGCAGGTAACTATTACAGAAGTACTTGCAAATCAAGTTAAACCAGATTTAGTTAAAGACCGCATCGTTTTGATTGGTTCAACAGCTAATAGTTTAAATGATATTTTTAATACGCCCTTTGCTAGCGGGAAGTCAGATAATTCTGGCAAAATGGCCGGAATTGAAATTCATGCCCACAGCGTTAGTCAAATTCTCAGTGCTGTTCTGAACAAACAGCCTCTATTTTGGTTTTTGCCTGAGTGGGGTGAAGTCCTTTGGATATGGGGATGGACTGTAGTTGGTGGGTTGCTGGTATGGCGGATTCAACATCCGCTAGGTTTAGGATTGGCAGGAGCAACAGCCTTGGCAGTATTATTTGGAGCCAATTTTGTCATTTTTACCCAAGCTGGATGGTTCCCAGTCATACCTCCGGCGTTGGGGTTAGTATTTACCGCCGGCAGTGTCCTTGCCTATAGTGCTTATCAAACCCAGCAAGAGCAAAAAGAAATTACCCAACGAGTTCAAGAACACCAACAATTAATTCTAGAATTACAAAATCTTTTACGGCAGCGTGGCAACGCCTCAAATGAAGCGCCAACAGTAATTGTTGATTCCATTGGGCAAGAAATTGCATTAGGCACGGTACTAAATAACCGCTATAAAATTACTCAACCCTTGGGTTCTGGCGGATTTAGCAATACTTATTTAGCTGACGATATCCAGCGTCCTGGTAATCCGCAGTGTGTGGTTAAACAGTTGCGACCTCCCCGCCAAGATGCAGAATATTTAAATGTTGTCAGACGCCTATTCGATGCGGAAGCAGAAATTTTAGAAACTTTGGGTAAGCACCCACAAATTCCCCAACTGTTAGCTTTTTTTGAAGAAAATCGGCAATTTTCTTTAGTGCAAGAATTTGTTCGAGGGCACGCTATGGATAAAGAGTTAACGGCTGGGAAGCGACTAAAACAAGCTGAAGTTGTGGAGATACTCAAAGAAGTTTTGAATGTGCTGATTTTTGTTCATAGCTATGGCGTAATCCATCGAGATATCAAACCTAGTAACTTAATTAGGCGAGAATCAGATCGGCACATTGTTTTAATTGACTTTGGCGCTGTTAAGCAAATTCAACCTCAGCAGCAAGAAGCTCAAACAATTTCAATTGGCACTCCTAATTATGCACCTTCTGAACAAATGAGCGGGTTGCCAAAACTCAACAGTGATATTTATGCGTTGGGAATTATGGGAATACAAGGTTTAACTGGGGTAGAACCTAGAGAGTTTCGTAGAGACACAAATACTGGTGAAATAATTATCCAAAGTGAAGCTGATGCTAATCAGCATATTTGGCAACATTGGCGCGAATTGACTGACGCTACAGACGAGTTAGTGATGATTTTAAATAAAATGGTACATTTTGACTTCACTCAACGATATCAGTCAGCCGCAGAGGTGCTTAAAAATCTCGAAAGTCTTTAGTACTTTTTGATCAACGCTAAATTGCTTAGAAAAAAGCTCGGTCACTCGCATGACCAAGCTCTTAACTATTTCAATCAATTATTGCAGGTAAAGTAGTGCGTAGGCGTAGCCCGTCGTAGACATCGCAAGCAAACCATTAGTTAGCAGATTGTTCCAAATTCACCTTGACAACTTTGTTCTTTTCTTGCTCAGTTTTAGGCAGTATCAGATTCAAGATGCCATCTTTATAATCTGCCGTAACGTTAGTATTTTTAATCCGAGCCGATAGAGGAATTACACGTTGAAATTTACCGTAATGAAATTCACTTCTGGTAACACCTTTTTCCTCTGTTTTGGTTTCGGACTTCCGCTCACCGCTAACGTAAACAGCATTTTCTGTCACTTGCACATCCAGGTCTTTAGCTTCTATTCCTGGCAGTTCTATCTTCAAATGAATCGCATCTTCAGTTTCTTGAATTTCAGCAGCCGGAACTTTGCTTAAGCCTTTGTCAAACAATGCAGATGGTAGTCTGGTATCTTCAAATAAATTATTGATTTGGTGTTGTAGAGTGTCAATTTCTCTCCAAGGATTCCAACGAACTAGTGTCATAACTCTTCCTCGCATTAGTTAATATTGTTTAATAAGTTTTGCACTTAACCTTGTGCTTACATATTCATATTATGCAGAGTTAAATCTGCTGTAAATTCGGTTTTTGACACTAATTAATTGATGATTACCGTACTAAATTAGAGAGAATTATTTTACGGTTTACTCTAATTTGTTTGTTCGGTAAACCCGAATAGACAAATTAGATTCAATCATACTAAATCAATAAATCTACTGTTGAAGGAATAGCGTAGAAATACGATGCTTCAGTTGGGCTATATCTATAACCGAGTAACAACACTGCATAAATTTTTAGATAACCTCAGTTAAATATATATCTGTTCAAGTTTGTCTTGAACTTTACTCCCGATTTATTAACCAACACAGCATCAATGATGAAACTCTTTCCTTGGCTTAATTTTGCACACATTGTTGATTTTAGTGTCCTACCTAGAATCGCTAGGACTCAAATAGCTACTCATGGCAAGAGTGACACATCAATCAATACAGGTATCAAATCTAATACTTTACGCAATGATTCCACAGATATCAATTGTCTCAAAACCTTTGATACTGCTGTTCTTGCTTATCAGATGATGGGTCTGAGCAACTTTGAATGAACCGTAGGATGCGCTCAATTAAATCACCCGAATGGGTGAGGAGCAAATCAACCGTTCAGGTGAACTGGGTGCAGGAAGTTAAGACAGATAAAAAATAAGACTCTATTACTCAAGAACACTAATTGCACTTTACTATAACTAAGGATAATCCTATGAAACTTTCTATCTTGATTGATTCTGTACTCATTGTTACTTCTATTGCTTTATTGCCTGGAATGGGTGGCACTCAAATAGCTACTAACAATAGTGGCGAACCTATAGCTATCAATTCTAACAATTCATCTAACGTCAGCTACCTCAAACCCTTTGATACTGTATTTCTAGCTTATCAAGGTAATCTGAAAGCACAGGGTAGTCTTAGCGGTAGCGCTTTGGTATCTCAATACGAAACAGGAAACCTGACTGCATTAAATGTGGTTAAGGCTGCTGTTAACGCTAAAAAGTTACCAGCACAAAAAGCTTTAAATGATAAAGGTTATCTAAACGCTGTCGAGCCGCAACTGACATCAGACGACAGCACTAATAATTTATCTTACTAAGTACAGACTTGCAGAGGTTCGTAATGGATTTATAAAATGCTGTACTATCATCAGGTTGCTTTGACAAGAAAATGCGTAACCGAGCAGGAAAACCTGCTGTCTCCCCCTAATTACTATCTCATTCGCAAAAATTATTTTAACCCCTCCAACACCTTGGAGGGGTTTTTAGTTGGTGCTACGGTTGCTACTTGCTCCAGCGTCGTCCTATGCACAGTAGCACTGAAATGCTTTCTGCTCCCACAACGGCGTGACTCATCACACTTTTAGAAAAAAGGGACGGGTCATAAATTATTTACTGTTCTATCAAATTAACGTTGTTAAGTTACTCAGCAGGTGTAGTTTTCACCTCTAGGCTGTGTTAGACATTGTGACGCGAAACAGGAGTATAGATACGTTGCTAAAGCTTTCTCCCGAATCTCCTCTATTTATTGTATTAATCATTATTAGTTTTCTAGTAGTAACTTTGTCAACTTGGTTATCATCTAAACCATTCGTTTTAAAACCATTTGGAGTTAATGATATTGTCCAGCTACTCACATTACAATTATTTATTTCTTTGTTGTTAGAGCGTTCTTTAGAAGTTTTTATAACTACTTGGCGTGGCCCATTCGTCGAACAATTAGATATTAGTATTCAACAAGAAAAGGCTCTAATCTCTGAGAAAATAAAACTTATGGAAGGACAACAGCAACAATTTCCTTCTTTGGAATCAAATCAAATCAGTGGACTCCCACCAGAAGGAATGAGTTTAGAACAGCAAATAATCCAAAATTTTACACAAAATCAACAAAATTCATTAAAAATTTTCCAGCCACAAATGGATGATATAAATGAAAAAGAGCGCCAAAGAACAGCCTATAAATCTGATACACGAACAATTGCTCTATGGACATCTCTTTTATTTGGTCTTTTAATGAGCGCAATAGGTGTTCGCTCAATTGAGCCACTTGTAGTTATTGATTTAGATAATCCAATACAAATAGTTATTTTCCGTTGTTTAGATGCATTGCTGACAGGAGGTTTAATTGCAGGAGGTAGTGAGGGAATTCATAAGCTCATAAAAGTTTTTATCGACTTTATGGAAGCTACATCTAAACAAATCAAAAATCAGGGGTCATCTTGATGAAACTATGAATAGAGGATGATATTACCAACATTATAATAATTACAATAATATTTATTCTAAATGTATAGTACCATCTTCCCATAAATAATCTTGAACTTTTACAAAATTTTTATTTAAGTTTTTTAATAAATCTGCTTCAGATAAAACCTGCACTCCTTCCATTTCCAACTTATTTTTTTGTTGGCTCACATAAGTTATCAAATAACCTTTAGAGTCTAATATTCTATGTAACGGATAATCAGCAGCCGAAGTTTTTTTCAGGTATATAGGAATAGCTCTTAGATAGCTATTATCTACTCCTATAGCTTTAATTATCTGTTTATATGTAACTACTTTTCCACTTGGAATTTTGATAATAAAATTTAGGAATCGTTTATATGGATTTTCAGATAATGCTGGAAATCGATTAGCTTCAACCTGAAAATTACTATCAACCTTGATTTGACCTGATTTAATAACTACACCTAAAATCCCTCTTTTATCTTGGATGCTTTTTAATGATTCTACCAAGTGAGCTATACGCTTACATGGTTCGCAGTGAAAAGTTAGCCGAATTGCCGCACCACTTTCAAAGGTTAGCAAAGAGCCAGGGATAAATTTATCAACTTCTAAACCTTGAACCACAATATTTTCTCGCAATTCTCCTGGTTGAATTGATAAGTCTAAAATATCTTCGTACCTAACAATTAAAACTTGCCTGGGACTTATCGGCTCGGCATTAATATCTCCTTCTATACCATGATTTACCTTTAAATTTAATGTATTAAGCTCTACCATCGCCGAGCCTGGTTTTACTTTGCTGAAAAGATGTATGATTGAGAAAGGCATATTCATTCAGCGACGCGATTAATCTCAAATTTAGGCGGTGAAGTCAGATAAATTCTCTGATTTACTAAGAATAAATAAACTTCCATCTCCTCCACGTCCAATTCTTAAAGTTTCATCTAAGAAAGTAATATCTAATGTAGCAGTTCTACTAGTAGGATTATTAGCTGAAACAACCTTAAATGGGTTAAGTTGGGGAGTATTAATGCCAATAATCTTCTCAATTGATAGATAACGCTTGTCAAAATAGACGTTGATACGTTTGTTCTGTAGAGGCTCTAAATCTTCTTTGGCTGGCTCAAAGCTAGCTGTAACTTTGACATATCCCGATACTAGCCCCAGAGGATGTTTAACTTTCGCTAGATTGAAAAACAATTTATTTGCAACATCAATCACTTGATAAACTTTACCCAGCTTTAATCCCAATGGAAGAGAAGCTAAAGAACGTATTTCTCTAGCTGTGGAGTATTGCAGTTGCCAAGCTCCCTCTAGCAAAGAAGTAGCGTATAGAAGAGGATTGAGATTGGGATTGACGCTCTCCAGTTCCGTCGTCAATTGTTCAATTTCTGCGGCTAAGGTTTTGTTTAACTGCAAATCGGTAATAGGAGAGCCATCGCTCTTGTTTTGAATATTCTCAAGCGTTGCTTGTAGTTTTTCCTTAATTAAAAGTTGATTAGTCAATGGTAAGAATTTTCCTTGATATATCCTGTTTCTTTAGTTCAACTTTTATGCGGGAAGTACATAAAAGTTGAATTATTTAGATGAGATTAGTCAATGAGTTGTGGGGTGGGAATTTGTGTATCGATATCCGCTTGGGAAAAAGTAGGGAGCAACCAAGTACTCTCACCCGCCTTAAATACTTTGGCAGGTTCAACATTCAATTCAATTGCACCAGTGGCTAGATTGGTTATAGCAAGAGACTGTGTACCATCGACAAACTTAACGGCGATAGGTTCAGTCAGTTGTTGTGGTTGAGCGTTCGGGCCTAAAACCACTTGAGAACCTGCGGGTAAGTAAATGCCATCGCAATCCCAATCATCATCGGTGATTGTTCCTGCGCCCAGAAAGTAGAGTTGGGTTGGAATTTTTTTTGGTTTATTGGCATAGACAGCCAAAGTCTTGCCGGTTTCATTACGGCACTGCGCCCGCTTTCTAGCTGTTTCTATGACATTTTTCTGAAACTGCAATTGTGCCAGTCGCTGCTGGAATTGCTCAGGTGTATAGCCAGCTTGCTCAGGTGTATTCTTTACAGTTAGAAGTTGGTTGAGTGCCTGAGTTACCTCAGCATAGTCAGCCCCCTTAGTGAAATCTTTACCTGCCCAAGAGGGTTGAGCAATTAGCAGATTCACCATCAATACGAGAGTGACAAGAACAATTTTGAGAAATTGCATATATTTCTCCTTTTTTTGAAATTAGTATTCAGTACCACTGAAACTTTACCAGATTTCAAATCCTTGAAAATTTTGCTCGCGATCGCACCACATACCCATAAGACCAATTAATAGCCCTACAAGCTCTCCTCAATATCCACTAAAAGGTGGTAACAGTTAACTAGTAACTGATGACCAATGTCAAACTCTTAACTGGGTGACGGCGATATTACCAGAAAAACATACATCTACATCGCTGCCAGGAGTGCGATCGCGTTTGCCATATTCCCCTACATAATAGAAGTTATCGCCTTCAATTCGATAGTTCACGGGCAAAGGTTTGGTACAGGCTTGGCAAAATACCACTTCAGGATCTGGTTCTCCTGGTTGCAGATGTGGCAGATTCACATTCCAGAAGCTTCCTGGTTCTAGGGGACGCTTGAGTAAATCCGCTAAAACTTCAGCAGTGAATTTGGCAGCCAGATCCCAATCAAAATTCTGCTTGGCTTTGCGATACTGAGAAATGGCAATTCCGGGAATACCGTGCATCGCGGCTTCCCGCACGGCAGCAACTGTGCCAGAAATATAGGCATCGACTCCCAAGTTTCCCCCAGCGTTGATACCTGAAAGTACAAATTTGACATCTGCGGTAATTTGTGTTATAGCAATTCTCACACAATCAGCGGGAGTACCTGCGATCGCATACTCAGTCTCAGAACGTCGCTGGAGGTTGATAGCACGAGTAGTAGTAACTTGATGTCCACAGCCAGACTGATGATCGGCAGGAGCAGCGATAATAGAATTTTTGCCATTTACAGCTTTGAGCAGCGCTTGGATACCAGGGGCATCAATGCCATCGTCGTTAGTTAAAAGTATAGTCATGTATATATGATATTGATTTAGCTAAAATATCAGAAAAATGCAGATATCAACCATCACATAGACATCTCTAGAAACTAAATATGCATTGTCTAGAACTCTTGTAGAGAGCTAACAGGATAATGTCTTGACATTCTTTTTCACTCATATATCTAATGAGTATGGCAGGAAAAGCTACTCGCAGATATGAAAAAATATGGCGGTGTTGAACCAAAATATGAATCATGCGATATGATTTCTAGATGGTTTGCAAATTCCGCCCTCAGCATTTGGGTTAATTCCCAAAATGGGCGGTATTTCTTGTGACTAGTAAGGGGTTTAGGTCAAGTTAATGCTTGCAACCGCCTTCAGAACAAGTTTGTGTAATCAAAAATCCCGTACAATATACATATTTGCTGGGAATATCAGAAATTTTACACTGAAGAAAATCGGGAACGAGGTGATTTTTGCAGTGGTTCTGTAGTATTTTTGGTGCAAGTCTGTCTTAGGGATCACACGATGAAACAGCTCCTCAAACAAGTTTTTAGCAGTCAAAAATACCTCATCCGGCTAATTCTACCTTTGGTGACGGTTATTTTCGCAGCCTCGCTGTTTGCTACACCTGCTTTAGCCACAGGTGTGTATCAAATACCCAGCCTGACAGCAGGAAATGACACCTGGGTTTTGGATCGAGGTGAAGTGATCAGCCGTCTGAATGAAGGCAAGATTAGCAGCGCTTTTAAGGATTTAGCAAAGCAAACAGATAAAGAAGTCAGAATTGTTACTGTTCGCCGACTCGACTATGGCGAAACACCAGAAAGCTTTACTAAAGAACTATTTGAAAAATGGTTTCCGACAAAAGCAGCCCAAGCTAATCAAACCTTGTTGCTTCTTGATACAGTTACCAATGGTACGGCCATTATTACTGGGGATCAAGTCAAGCCAATTCTTGCTGACTCTATTGCCGAGAGTATAGCTACTGAAACAGTAAGTGTGCCGTTACGCAATGGTGACAAATACAATCAGGCATTTCTTGATGCAAGCGATCGCCTTGTCGCCGTTCTCTCCGGCAAACCCGATCCAGGGCCACCCCAAGTAACTGACAATGTACAAGTTGAAGGCACCTTCAAGAAAGCAGAAGAAACCAACCAAGGTAACGCTACTGCTTGGGTAGTAGGATTGTTAATTGCTGCCACCGTTATCCCAATGGCAACTTACTATATCTATCAGATAAATCAGCCCTCTTCTAATGGGTAATGGCAGAGTTGTTCAATTTTAGATTTTTAATTTTGGATTTTGGATTGAAAGAAAAATCTAAAATCTAAAATCTAAAATCTAAAATTGGCTTAATCCTGAACATACTCTTGCCCTGTAACTAAAGCTACCTCAGCCCGAATAAATTCTCGACCCAGATAAGCTGCATGATCTAATTGAGTTACAGGAGGGGGCTGAGTTTCTTCAAAAATTTTCACGCAAAGTTCTTTCGCGGTTCTGGCGCTAAAAACTGTTGTATGAGTTCGTTCTACCTTTTCTCGCGCTGGAATAACCTTTCCCGTTTCGGGATCGACAGCTAAACCGCGATCGTCAATTACATTTGTAAAATGCTTGGCATAAATTAACCCTGCGTCTCGATCCAAGTAAATAATGAAATATCCACCGGGATCGAGGTCAATATGACGCTGGGAAAGTTTATCATCAATTGCGACTAAATCTTCAATTATTAAATCCATAAGCATTATAAAAAGAAATTTTCTTTCTTGAGGGTTTTTACACTCTATATCAAGTGTAATTCCTATCTTCCTTAGTCTTCTTGATATCTTTCAGATATTTTTGATTCCCTTTACTTAAAAGAAAATCAGAGAACTAGACTTAATTATTCCGAATAGTGCCATCTGGCATGATGGTGTTACGAAAAGTAGTGCGACGCAAATTAGCTCCTTCCAAATTAGCTCCAGTCAAATCAGCTTCCCAGAAGTCGCATCCCCCCAAATCAGTTCCGCTCAAGTTAGCCCCGATTAAATCAGCCTTATGGAAGCTAGTGTTGTGAAATCTCGCTCCTCTCAAGTCTGTATTAGTTAAGTTAGCAACATTGATGCTAGCACGTCGCAAGTCTGCTCCTCTAAGATCGGCTTCGGTCAAATCGGCACTATTCAGACAGGCTTCAAACAATTTGGCATTAACTAAACTAACTGCCTTCAAAATAGCACTAGCAAGATAGAACTCCTCCATATTATTCCCAGTCAAGTCAGCACCACTCAGATCAATCCCCGACAAATCTACGTCCAAGTTGACTCCAGAAAAGTTTCTTTCCCCAGCAGCATATCTTCTAATCAACTCATCACGATTCACATGAGCCATAAATATTTTCCTGAACTTATTAGGACTTACGCAGTGATGTTACGAAAGTAGTTCCTTTTCCTCAAGCATTTTTCTCACTAAATGGCAACTCTGCATTAATTGCCTCAATCTGCTGCTGTTCGAGTTGATTCACTTCCTTAATATAGGGACGGATAATTTGTCCTAAACGATTATTGTAAAAGCGGTGCAAACTGTGATTGGGCATAGCGGGGAAACCGCGCCGTTTTTTGTGACGCCCACCCGCGCCAGGATCAAAAATTTGGATTCCGTTAGCGATCGCCCACTCAATCGGCGCATAATAGCAAGCATCAAAATGTAAGCAATCTATTTCTTGAAAACTTCCCCAATAGCGCCCATAGAGTTTGTCATCTTTAAATAAACAAAAAGACATTCCTAAAGGATGAGAATTATCTTCCTCGCTATATGCGGCAACAAACAAGACTCGATGGCGATAATCGGTGTGTAGCTGCTCAAAAAATCTCCGTGTGAGATACTTGCTACCCCACCAGCCAAACTTATCACAGGTGTCAGCATAGAATTGGTGCATCAAGGGAAACAAAGACTGAGGAATTTGATCGCCACTCAGTGGTTGCAATCGTAAACCTGCTTTTTCCACAGCTTTGCGTTCCCGCTTGATATTGCGGCGCTGATTAGCGTTAAACACCCTCAAGTAATCATCAAAAGTTTTAAAACCAGCATTTTCCCAGATATAGCTGTGGTGTAGCCAAGTTGTAAAGCCATGCCGTTCCAGCATCGGACGCCATTGGGGATCGACGTAGAGAAAATGACACCCAGAAATCCGATTCTTGGAGCAAAAAGTGTCAATTTCATGCACCATCAGCGCTGTGATTTCATCCTCATCTTCTCCTGGGGCAATTAAGAACCGATAACCTTCTGCTGGGGTAAATGGTGTCATTCCCAGCAATTTTGGGTAATATTGGACTCCGATGCGATCGGCTAACTCTGCCCATTGATGATCGAAAACAAATTCACCAGAACTATGTCCTTTAAGATAAAGTGGCGCAGCAGCAATCAGCGTTTTATCTCGCCACAGTGTCAAGTGATTTGGCAACCAACCAGTTTTAGCGGTAACACTTTGAGAGGTTTCGAGATTATTTAGCCACTCCCATTCTAAAAATGGCGTTTTGAGTGGCATTGCCAAAGCATTCCAGGCATTTTGGGGTACTTCAGCGATTTTGTTCGTCCAAACGACAGAATAGCGAGGCTTAAGTTGTTCCACCATCTTAGAGGAGTAGGGAGTAGGGAGCAGGGGAGCAGGGGAGCAGGGGAGCAGGGGAGCAGAGGAGCAGAGGAGCAGGGGAGCAGGGGAGCAGAGGAGAAGTAGCAGTAAGTCTTTCCCCTCTGCCCCTCCGCCTCTCTGCCTCTTGTGCCCAATGCCCCATCCCCAATAAATAACTTAACTTAGCGTAATCTAATCTGCTGGTCGTTGCAGGCGATAGTGCAAAAACACTTCTTGCTCAACTGTATGAACTGTTATAAGTTGTAACTTAGGAGCCAAATGGGGTAAAAATCCTTTCCCTTCGACGGGTGTGGGTGCAGTATTACCACCTAAAATCAGCGGACATACAGTTAGCCATAATTCATCAATTAAGTCTAATTCCAGCAAAGAAGCGACTAATTCACCTCCACCCAAGATCGCCAAGCGTGTTATATGTAGAGTGGCTAGGTACTTCAAAGCTGCGCGAATGTCAATTTCTCGCGTTGGTGTTTCAAAAACCAGAATCTTCTCAAATTCTGGAGGGTACTCTTGTACTCCGGTTCCCAGAGTTGAGTGAAGTATCTGTAAGCGTTCTTTCCACGAAAATTCTCCTGCTGTTGTGGTGAGTAGCCAGCGTCTAACTGGTTGCTTAAAAAAGTGAATTTCCGGATTAAGGTTTGCAGAGTTTGTAATCACTATATGAACTGGTTGCTGAGGCTTCCCTCCTTGCGCCCGGAGTTGCACTAGAGTTGGATCGGTTACAGTAAGTGTTGTTCCATAAGCATCCAGAGTCCTAGCACCGAACAAAACGGCATCAGAGGCAGCAATTTGTTTTTCTAAGTGCGCTTTATCAACCCTTGAACCAAACCTAGCAGGCGATCGCTTAAAATCTGCTATCTTGCCATCTGCACTCATTGCTAAAACAACTGTAGTATGAGGACGATGTTGCAACATTAAATTGATTTGATAGTTTTAATATTTACTTTAGTCGTGTGTAGATTCTCAAAAAACCATACCGACAAGCTACTGTTTTATCATTTCACTACTGTATTGATATGCAACAAAAATCGCTTCTACATCTAGCATATACGAGTTTTGGTATACCACGTTTCTTTTTGAATTATAGCAATTTGTTATTTTTAAACATTGAAAATAAAATTCTGATAATTTAATAAAATGTCTCATCTAGCTGATTTAATTGCATATCTTTGGTGTTGTAGATTGCAGGTGCAAAGTGAGACACTTGATGACTAATTCCCGCCAATCTTCCTTCCGTCGAATTTTAGTAACCAGAATATTGCTGCTGTTTGTTCCAGTTTTACTAGTAGGGGAACTTGTTGCCTTGAATAAGGCACGTACTAGTATATTGAGAACTGCACGGCAAAACTTAACAGAAAGCGCCATCAGTAAAGGGGAGAGAATTGGTGATGCGATCGCAATCTTAAAAGCTGATTTGCAGAGTGTAAGCAAAACAACGGTTATTCCGTCGGGTTCGCCTATACAAGAGCAAGAAATTCTCACGCAATTAAGGCAACAACTTCCAGCCAGTATTGAGTGCATCCAATTAACGAATCTCCTAAAGCAGAAGATAATTGCCAGTAGCTGTGGGGATCGAGAAATTGGAGAATTGAGATTACCTTTACCTACTGATGGAATTGATGTCAAAGCAATCTTTCCGCCAAAGGCAGGAACGACTGGAAAAAGAGATGCACAAAATCAACTGCAAATAGTTTTATCTGCACCAGTTTCCGATAGCCGAAAAAATTCAGTTTACAGCTTAAGTATTCAATCTGCATTGTACCAACAAACCAGAAATCCGCCGGGATCGCTCACGGGCGCTATGGTAGTGATTGCTGAAGATGGCACAATTTTGGCACACCCATTCACAGATTGGGTGGGAACTAATATCGATCGGCACCCTCATGCTTCCCAAATCAAAAGCATAATTAAAAATGCAATTACGGGACAAAACGATTCAATAAATTTTTCTTTTACCGAAGGAAAAGAATTAGTCGCTGGCTATACAGCAATTCCAAATCCACTCACCCAACAGCAGCAGCAAAAATGGATAGTTTTAGCTGTTACTAGTGTCGATAATGCGCTTTTTGGTTTGGAGGAAATCAAATTAATTCTGATCGTTTTGACAGTTGGTTTGATTGGTGCAAGTTTGTTAGCATCCCTATATTTAGCTCCTTACTTGGCCCGTCCTGTAGAAGAATTGCGAGACTACGCTCTGAATATTCACTCTCACCATGCCGCACAACCAGTTCCGCACAATTTTAAAATTCGGGAATTCAATCAACTGGCCCAAGCATTAGACCAAATGGTAGAACGGCTGAAAGCTGGATCGGAAGAATTAGAAATAGCTTGGAAAGAAGCAAAAAGCGCTAACCAAATTAAAAGCCAGTTTTTGGCTACGACTTCTCATGAATTGAGAAACCCATTAAATATTATTATTAACTGTATTCGCCTGGTTGAAGAAGGCTTATGTGATGACCGAGAAGAAGAAATGGAGTTTCTTAAACGTGCCGATGAAACAACGATTCACTTGCTAGGTATTATTAATGATTTACTCGACATTTCTAAAATCGAAGCAGGTAAGCTTTCAGTTATTTCCACGCCTCTTGACCTCCGACAACTATTGTTAGAGGTAATTAATTTACAATCAGTTAATGTCCAACAAAAGGGCTTGCAATTGAAATGTGAGTTAACTTCCAAAGCGATCCCCATTAAGGCAGACGCGGGAAAACTGAAGCAAGTGCTGATTAATGTTATTGGCAACGCCACCAAGTTCACCGACACCGGCAGCATCACCATTGCTACAGAAATTCAATCTACTAATGGTAAATCTCAGGTGGTAGTAGCTGTCAAAGATACAGGTATAGGCATCGATCCGACTCAACAGCACAAACTATTTCGCCCCTTTGTAATGGTGAATGGCACTACAACACGTCAGTTTGAAGGTACTGGACTGGGACTAGCGATTTCACGAAACTTAATCGAACTCATGGGAGGCAGTATTACTCTTGAGAGTGCAGGGCTTCATCAAGGTACGACACTGAAAATTACCTTACCTTTGATTGATATCTCGCTGTTAGCTGTTCCAAATAAAGAAGCAAATGTCGGAGATTTGGGATTCTCCTCTGGGAATGAGCCAGTAAAGGCAAGCCGCTACCCCAACCTACAGGAGTCTGGGGGAAGTCCGTCTTTGGGGATCGACAAGTCTATAAAAGTAGAGGTAGACAAAGAAAAGTTCCCGAAGTCCCAGTTGCTCTTTGGAAATGAGACTTGCGAGATTCGTCTTTCGCCCCTGCAAACTATCTTAGTAAGTCTTCCAAAAGCAAAAGTTTGTGCAAATGGGACTTTCAAGACGTAATTTAGTCAAAAGTCCATATTCATCACTACTCCTGAGAGTTTTGCTCCTTGACGATGCGATCGCTCAAAAAAACAGGTTTACCGCCTTGGCTAAGAGATAATGTTAGAGCAGCAAGAATTTCTACTAACTCAGTGCCTACCCACCCAGACGAAACCTCCGAGGGAGTATTGTTGAGAATAGAGGCAACAAAGGAGGAGCAAACCCGCCCCAATGGTTCTCCTGGCTCCAATTCCAGCACTATCTGCTTTTGATTAACAGGAATAAATTGATTGCCTTGCTGTTCAAACTCACCATGTAGCAGGGTTAGGGGTGATGATATTGACATTTCATCAAAAATCAAGCTGCCAAGACTACCCACAATCCCCAGCCGTCTCTGTTTATCAGGATTCAGCCAGCACAAATGAATATAAGCTTGAAAGCCATCTGGATATGTGAGTGTCAGCCATACCACATCGGCCAAGCCTTGAGGCACAGAATCTGTATATGGACTCACCTCTGCTCCCCTGCCCCCCTGCTCCCCTGCTCCCCTGCCCCCTCGGTTACTGAGCGCAGTCGAAGTATGCTCCCCTGCTCCCTGTAGCCACACAGTACCCGTTGCTTGTACTTTTATAGGAATTTGACCAAGCCAAGCATTAAAGATTGCAATATCGTGAATGGCTAAGTCCCACAGCGCATCAACATCTTGCCGTACAGGCCCTAAATGGGTGCGCGTTGCGTAGCCATAGCGTAAATCACCTAATTTACCCGCTTGTACTACAGTTTTTCCTCGCTCAACCGCTGGATGAAATAAATAAGTGTGATCAACCGTTAGTATTAAATGATGCTTTTCTGCTAAATGGCAAAGTTCCCGACATTCTGCTGGATTGAGAGTTAGGGGTTTTTCTGCCAAAACATGGTATCCCTGTTGGAGAGCGTCTTTAATTAAAGCATAGTGGGTGGTAGCAGGAGTTGCGATCGCCACTCCCGTCAACTTTAGCACTGTCTTTAAATCCTGCCATTGGGTTGTTAATAGTACATTCTCGTCTAAGTTAAACTGCTGCTTTACCGCCGCTAATCGTTCTGGATGAGGGTCTACTACAGCAACTACATTTACTTGGGGATGTGCTAAAAAATTCCGCAACAGATGCACTCCCCAACGCCCAACTCCGATGACAGCAATATTAATTTTATTTGTCATTTGTCATTTGTCACTTATACTGAGTTTCGACTGCGCTCAACTACCGCGTTCGCGCAGCGTCTCGTAGAGAAGCCGTTGGCGCAGCCTCTGGTAGAGAAGTATTTGTCATTAGTTATTTGTATACAAAGGACGAGGGACAAATGACTACTGACAATCAACTGATTATCGACTAATTTCCCTTCTTTTAAGCTCAGGGTATTTGCGGATTAGGAATTGCTAAAAAAGCCACTTTAGCTGCGGCTTGTTCGGCAGTTTTGATCGATCGCCCCTTACCTTCTCCAAGTTTGTTTCCGTGCAGCCACACTTCAGCCAGGAAACGTTCTTGATTGCGATGTGGTTGAGTTACTTCTATAACCCGATATTCTGGTAAAACTTTAAATTGCGCCTGAGTCCATTCTTGGAGAGCAGCTTTGTAATTAAGTCTGGCAGGATCGAGGCGAATTTCTGTTGCTAGTTGGTGAAAGTGGGGATCTAGCCAAGAGCGAATCAATTCCAGATTTTGAGTACTTAAGTAAAGCGCACCTAAAACTGCTTCAAAAGCATCTGCTAGCCGTGACTCTAGACCAACTTTATCGGCGGTAGCACTACCAGCGACTAGTAAGTATAACTCCAAACCATAAACTCTGGCCAATTGGGCGAGAATGCGATCGCTCACCAATACCGAACGAATTGCCGCAAAATCCCCTACTGGACAATCGGGATAATTTTCCCATAACACAATAGCCGACACCAGCCGCACCACTGCATCGCCAACAAACTCTAGCTGTTCATAATTTGCTGAATCAGAGACAGTGGGATGAGTTAGCGCTAAATCCAGTAACTCCCACTTTATAGGTGCTTCTAGCGACAAACCAAATTTTTGGACTAAACTTTCAAGTTGCCGTTGGCGGCGTGGATAGGCAAGGGGCATTGCATGATAAGGGGAAGGGGGCAGAGGGGCAGAGGGGCAGGGGGGCAGGGGGG